>CAMASG010000009.1 GCA_945860945.1 Akkermansia muciniphila | reverse complement strand
GGCGCCAAGGCGGGCTGATGGGTTCCGGTTGGTGGAAGGGGGGGGCAGGCTTGTCGGTTGGTTGGCGCGCTTCTAGCTAGTGTTCGAGAGCAGTTGATAGCTCAACCCGTTTTTACGAATAAAATGAAAGAAATGAACCCGTCGGTGCGGCATGGTCGCGCATTTTGCGCGGGCTTCACGCTTATCGAGTTGCTCGTGGTCATTGCCATCATCGGTATCCTCGCCTCGATGCTCTTGCCGGCTCTGGGCAAGGCCAAGGTGCGGGCCAAACAGACCAAGTGTATTTCCAACTTGAAGCAGGCGGGGTTGGCCTTGGGCATGTATGTCCACGATTTCAACGATCGGCTGCCGGGGCCTTTGTGGGCGGGGCAGGACGCGGACTACACCTCGACCTCGACTAGTTCCCTGATTTTCTACATCGCCACCTATCTGGGGCTGCCCGCCCCTTCGGCGACGAGTCGAAAGGCCGACGTGTTCTTCTGCCCCGGATTCATCAACGCGGCGGCGAACGTGAGCACCATCGCCAACCGGCAGGACTACATCCTGACCCGAACCGGCGCGAACGCCAACTCGGGCGGAATCACGCGGCAGCCTTTCGGTTATCCGGGCAATCTCGCGTCCCCACCCACCACTGTCTATCAGTCATTGACCATGGATGAGGTGGCGCAGTACGGGCTTTCATCCGTATGGGCGGTAACCGAGGTGGATAAGATTAATATCACCGACCCGGCGAACACGTGGTACTCCCAGTTGCCGGACAGGCCTTCGCATGGGACGTCGCGGAATTACCTCTTCTTTGATTGGAGCGTCTCGACCCGTCCGATTGGCCCGTCGAACACGTTCTGAGCCAGAGTCCTATTTTTTTGGTGGCCGTGCTTAGAACAGGCCGTTGAAGAGGATGCCGATGATGCTGAGAGGGCCTTGATCCTCCAAGCCTTCGGTGGCCTTGTCCACTTTCTGCAGAGTCATCTTCGCGTTCTTGAAGAGGCTGTCGTCGTTGACCAGCTTGCCGATGGAGCCTTGGCCTTGGTTGATCTTCTGGAGAATCTCGCGGAGGTGGGTCATCGCCTGCGTGCTCTCCTTGTAGAGCGCCTCATCCTTCGCGAGTTTGCCGAGTGTGCCTTTACCTTCGTTGATTTCAGTCACGACTTTCTTGGCCTCCCCAAATATGTCCTTCGCCGTAGTGATGGCGACGCGTGCATCGGCGAGCGTGTCCTTGGTTGTGTTGATGGCAGCGCGCGCATCGGCGAGCGTGGTTTTAGCATCAGGAACGAGACCGCGCAGGTCTTTGGCGGTAGCCTGAAAATCCTTCGAGGCGGCGAGGAGGGAGCTGTGGAGGGCATCGTCGCTGATGAGTTTGCCGAGGGTGCCTTTGCTATCGACCATATCCTGGGAGATGCGCTGGAGGTTGGCGAAGATGATGGCGAAACGGGGATTATTCTGTTTCAGAAAGTCGGTCATCGGGCCGAGAACATTTTGGATGCTGTCACCGCTGAAAGTCTTGGTGAGGTTCTCGACCCCGCCGGCGACGCCATCGAGCTTGGCGATCAGCGAGGAGAGATCGGCTTGCTCGATGGTCTTGAGCACGTCGTCGTGTTTGAAATTGCTACCGGCGGCACCGAGAGTGAGTGAGACGAAGTTCTGGCCCATCAATCCGGTGAACTTGACGGCCGCGACGCTGTCGGTGCGGATCTGGTTCTCACGTGTTAACCGCATCGAGACGCGGACTTTGTTCTCGTGGAAGCCGACCTTTTCCACGCGACCGACTTGCACGCCGGCCATCTTCACGGGGTCGCCGACCTTGAGTTCCTGCACGTTGAGGAAATCGCCGTGCAACGTGTAGCCGCGCTTGAAGAGGCCGATGCCGGACAGTTCCAGCACCATGACGCCGGCGAAGGCGACCAGTACGAAGTAGATGCCGAGGCGGGTCTCGAGGGTATTTTTCATAAGTTCACTCCATTAGACGGGTTTGAAGGTCGCGTTCAGAAATTCTTGGATGGCCGGGTTCGCCGTCGCGCGGATCTCATCGGCCGAGCCCACGCAGAGGATGCGGCCGTGGTGCATAATGGCGATGCGGTCGGCGATGCCGAAGGCGAGATCGCGGTCGTGCGAGACGACAATCGAGGTGGCATGAAGGCGCTTCCGCATGTTCACAATCTCCTGACCGATGGTCACGGCCATCAACGGATCCAGCTCGCTGGTCGGCTCGTCGTACAAAATCAACTCCGGCTCCATCACCAGCGCGCGTGCGATGGAGGCGCGCTTTTTCATGCCGCCGGAAAGCTCGTTGGGCATCCGATCCTCCATCCCTTTGAGGCCGACGAGATCGAGCTTCGCAGCGACAATCGCCGCGATTTCCGGCTCCGACTTCAACTGGTGTTCCCAGAGATACAATCCGAGATTTTCGCCGACGGTCAACGAATTGAGCAACGCGCCGGATTGGAAGACCATCGCCATCCGATGCCGGTCCATCACGCCGGGCGTCTCGATGGATTCGCCGCCGATGAGCACCTCGCCGGCGTCGGGCGTCTCCAACCCGATGAGGTGTTTGAGCAGGACGCTCTTGCCGCTGCCGCTCGGCCCCATGATGACGAAGATTTCGCCCGGCTCCACGCGCAGATCCACACCGTGAAGCACCTCCACGCCATTGAAACTCTTGCGCAACCCGCGCACTTCCACGCGGACACCGCGGACGAGATTTTGGCTCGTGGCACTCATCAGAGATTGATCATCATCCGGGTGAGGAAGTAGTCGAGGATCAGGATCATCACGATCGAGTTCACGACAGCCTTGGTCACCGACCGGCCGATGCCGCGCGGGCCGCCGATGGTCTGAAGGCCCTGATGGCAGGAGACGATGCCGATGACCACCGCGAAGCTGAAGCTTTTGAGCAGACCGTTGGCTAAGTCTCCCACTCCGACGAGGTTCTCGAGGTTACTGAAGTAAGTCTGGTACGGAACGCTGATCAAATGGTTGTTGGCCGCGACCACCGCGCCGCCGAGCCAGCCGATCAGGATGGCGAAGATCACCAGCGTGGGCAGCGCGATGCAGATGGCCACCATCCGCGGCAGCACGAGGTAATGCACGGGGTTGATGTTCATCGTGCGTAGCGCATCGATTTCCTGATAGACCGTCATCGAGCCGATTTCCGCCGCCATCGCCGAACCGATACGCCCCGCGATGAGCACGGCCATCATCACCGGCCCGAGCTCTTTGCACATCGAGAGTCCGACCATTCCACCGAGCACATTGCCGAGACCGCGCTCGACCAGCAGCGGTCCCGTCTGCAGTGCCAGCACACCGCCGATGAAGAGCGAGAGGACGCAGGACATGAACAGGCTGGCGTTGCCGATCTCGAAAAGCTGGTCGAAGACCTTGCGCCGGTGCCGCCACACGAGCGGCAGCGACTGGAGCGTGCGCCAGAATAGCAGAATGATTTGGCCGATGTCGTGGAACATACCGAGCTAAGGGCTCGCGGTTTTTTTACTGGCTTCGAACGGCACGAAAAACAGCCGCCAGCGCGTCCTCTCCTTGTCCTGTTGATACTGTAGCAACCCGAAGAGGAGCGAGCAATTTTTCGATTCCGGAGTCTCGTCGTGCCGATAAAGATTCCAGAGGAACGACTGGCTCGTCGCGCCGGTTTTGCCGTTCTTCTCCGAGCGCCAGATGGACCAGAGCGGCGACCAGTTTCGCTCGATGGCCGTGTTACCGAGCAGCAACGGCTCCAGCGGCGCGAAGAGTTGCGTGCGCTCGCTGCCGTCCAGTTCGCGGCGGTGCGTGAAGAGCGGCCAGAGCGCGTGCCGCTCGCGCGTGGCGCCGGTGGCGGGGTTCCGCTCGTGGATGTCCTGATAAAGAAAAAGGAGGAAGCGATGGTGCTCGCTCTCGAGCGAGGCGGAGTGGAAGCGCTCGCCGCGATACAGCGGCCAGAGCAGAAAATCGCGCGTCGTGTTGGTCGTTTGCGTGTGGCCGTAAATCGGCCAGAAGCGGCCGCCGGTCCGGCCTTCGCCGGTCGTCGAGACGATGAGCGGCCACGGCGCGCCGTACTCCACCGTTTTCTTCACGCGGTCATCGATGCGATAGAAGAACGGCCAGAGCACGCTTTGATAATCACGCTTTGCCGAATGCTGCGTGGCGAAGAGCGGCAGCAGTGCGTGCTCCGTCTGCACGTCGTCGGTGCCGAGGCCGGAGCGGTTATTGTGATAGAACGGCCAGAGGAAAAAAAGCTTCTCGTGTCCGCCGATGGTTGTCTCATCGCCGAACGCGTCCTTGCGCATCGTCACCTCTTTTTTCTCGTGGCCAATCAGGGGCCAGAACTGCCAGCCGTCGAGCTTCTCGCCGTGGCGCGCATGGAAGAAGGGGAAGAGATAATTCTCCGTCACCACGTCGCGCTTGCGGGTCTTGGAGTAGAGCGGGAAAAGGGCGAACTCAATCTCGTCGCGCATCAGGCGGTTCTTGATCTGGCCGTAAATAGGAAAGAGCGCCGTGTAGTTCTCGTCGGGGTTTGGCGAACGCTGGCTCCAGTAGAAAGGGAAAAGCGTCGTGCGGTCCGCGACGGTGTCATCTTGCCGGCTGCTGCCGGCGAAACTGATGAGTTGGAGGAACTGCCAGCGAGATTCCTTCCCGGTGCGGTTGTAGGTGAGCAGCGGGTAGAGAAAATCGTATTCCTCGAAGTCCGTGTCCAGCTCGGTGTGCCACGAGAACAGCGGCGGGATGGCCCATTGCGCGTGCGTGGCGCTCCGATCACTGCTCCAGAGCGGCCCAAAAAACTCGGTGCGTTCGCCTTCGCGGAGCGTGAGGCGGTACTCGTGATAAAGCGGGCCGAAGGCGGGCGCGTTCGTTGCCGCGGCTGCGGCGTTCATCTGTAACGCGGCGGACAGCGCGAGAATGATTATGGCAATACGTGACATCTTTAAAAATAGGGGAACGACCTGCCGCAATCTACACCACACCCCCAGTACGGCTACTCGGGCGGAGCGGCTTGGCCGCCGACACCTTTAATCTTCCAGCCCCATTGCGTCAACAAAGTCAGCAGAGCCGGCAGGAAAGTGAGCCCCGCCAGCATGCAGGTGGCTGTGCCCACGGCCATGATGAAGCCGAGGCTCGCGATGCCCTGATGCTGGGCCAGCATCAGGCTGCCGAAGCCGGCCACGGTGGTCAACGCCGAGACGAGTACCGCCTTGCCGGTGCTTTTGGCGAGGATGCCGGGGTTCTGCTCTTCGGCGAACCGGTTGAGGATGTGAATGCCGTTCGTCACGCCCACGCCAATCACCAGTGGCAACGTTATGATGTTCGCTGGATTAAACGCCATGCCGCACATACCCATCACGCCGATCATCCATGCCATGCCGAGTGCCACCGGCAGTAGCGAGAGGATGACGCACGACACGCTCCGAAAACGGATGAAGACCAGCAACGCGATGGTGCCGAGCGCGTACCACGCGGCATTGATGTAACTAGTCTGCAGCAGTTCGGTGTACTCATAGAGCTGCAAGAGTTGCACCGGCGTGCCGGTGGCGTCGGGCGCGACCGAGCGCACCTGCTTCACGAATTCGCGCTGCGGCCCGCGCTGCCACACGTCGCCCTTCGGATAGACCTGTAGCAAATGGCGATCGGTGCGGCCGATGAACCGTTCACGTAACGCGGCGGGGAACTCCTCCGACCGCAGTCCGCCGAGGTCGTGCTGGTCGCGCAACGAGGCGAAGGTGCTCTGGATATCCTCGAGCAACGCGCGTTGGAAAGCGGCGACTTGCGTCGCGGCCACGTCCCGTTTCGTCAGCATCGGAACGCGCAGCCGGCCGATCGTGTTCCAGAGCGATTGAAGCTCTTTGAGCAACGCTTTGTCGTTTTTCTTTTTCACCTCGGAAATCGCCGTGCCCACGTAACCTTGAAAAGCGTAGAGCGTCTGGCTCAACGCCTCCACGTTCACCGGTTCGAGGTCCAGCGGCGCGAAGCGGATTGCCGCCGCCGCGGCTTTGATCTCGTGGATGACGCCGAGCTTGCGGCCGGGATTCTCGGTGAGAAATTCCGTGAGCGACTTCACATCCGCCACCGCCGGCAGCTTGCGGAGCCGTTCCTCGAGCAGAAAGGCCTCCGGCCGCGTGTCCGCCATCACCGCGGCGAAGAGCACCGAGTTCGTGGCGGATTCAATCAGCAGTCGCTCCGTCTGCACTGACGGCAGATTGGCCGACTGCATATTGAGAAGGTTGTAATCGAAGTGAACCTTCGAGAACTGCGGCACGCAAATCGCACAGACTGCAGCCGTGGCGCCGATCACCGTCCACGGCCGGTCGAGCCAGTAACGCTCAATGTGCGCCCGCTGGGGCGTGTGCGCTGGGGCGTGCGGCATAGCGTGGTCGAGGGCGTTCTGTCGACCGCGTATCAGCATCGCCGGCAGTGCGGTCATCATCGGCACCAGGCAGATAATCAGTCCGCCGCCGGTGATGATGCCCATCTCTTGAATGCCACGGAAGTCGGTCAGTCCCATCGCGAGAAACCCGCCAGCCGTAGTGAAACAACCGGTGAAGATGCCAAGCCCCGTATTGGACATCCCCAGTTCCAAGGATACAAGCACGCTCTTTCCATTGCGCAATTCCTCCTCGTAACGCGTCACCAAGTGCACGCCAAAATCAATCGCCATACCGATGAGAATCGGCGCGAATGTGATGGTGAGCAGGTTCAGGTGGCCGACGACGAGAGTCGTAAAACCCATCGTGTAAGCGAGGCCGAGGATGAGGCAGAAGACGGCCTTCAACGGCCGGCCGGTCTCGTGATAGCCGTAGATGAAAATCAGCGCCGTGATGAGAAGCGAGACAACGGTGGCGCGCGTGCTGTCCACCTGCACTTGCGCCATCTCGTCCATCTCCAGCACCGGTTCGCCGGTCACGCCCACACTCACACCCGGCACCTCGTTTTTTGTGATCTCCACCAACTCGCGCAAGCGCCGGACGGCCGCTTCGTTCAACTCCGATTTCACCGCCGACGCGACCACCACATAAATCCGTCCGCTGGCGAAGGTGATGTGCAGCTTCTGTTCCGCCTCGGGATTTCCGATCAACGCGGCGAAACCCGGCGCGGGCGGCGGCCCGGGGCGTTCGATCGCGTCCGCCGCTTGGCCGATGATTTTCTCCATCGCTGGCAGCGCTTTGATCAACTGCCGGTTCTGCTCCTCCGTATTACCGCCGGCGCTGCGAAACTGCGCGTTCACCTGTTGCAGCAACGAATTTAGATTCGTGACCGAGGCGAACGTCTCGATGAACGGCCCGTAGTCGCGCAACGCCGCGCGCAGCTCGCGCAGTTCCTCGAGCGGCGCAAAGATCAGCGTCTTGTTGCCCAGCACTCGCAGGTCGCGCTTGTAGAAAATGCCGGTAAAAAGATTCGTCTCCGCATCCAGCCGCGCACCGAGCCGTTCCACGAACTGCCGGTTTTTCTCCGGCGTGTCGCTCTCGGCCACCACCACGAGATTGCCCTGCTGCGGGAACTCTTTGCGGAACTCGAGGAAGATTTTGTGATACTGCTTCTCCGCGCCGACGAGGTCGTTGCGGTCGGTGTGGAACTCGAGCTTCTGAATCGTGTAAACGACGCAGATCACCGCGAGCAGCACCTGCGGCCAGAGGAACCAGCCCGGCCGGCGGAACACCGCACCGGCCAGTCGCATCAACA
The DNA here is from genome assembly GCA_945860945.1 of Akkermansia muciniphila. GTDB lineage: Bacteria > Verrucomicrobiota > Verrucomicrobiia > Limisphaerales > SIAT01 > SIAT01. The sequence continues at coordinate 41,930 of CAMASG010000009.1, read as the reverse complement.
GCCGTTCGGCCCAAGAAAGTTTACGTATTGGATGGTTGCTCACCGTTGCTCCCTCGCGGTTGGCGAGGTCAGTGAAGCACGAACCTACAGTCCCGCCAACGAACTTTTCATCGCGGTGTCCGAGAATGAGTGCGCCGTCAGAGTGTTTTCGCGAGCGCTTGGCCGAGACGCGCGATGCCCGCGCGCAAGTTCGCCTCGCTCGCCGCGCCGAAGCTCAGCCGCAGCTCGCGGTCCGGCTTGCGCCGCGCCGCGTCGTCGCAGTAGCAGAGGGCGCCGGGCACATAGACCACGTCGTTCGCCAGACCGGTCTTGAACAGTTTTGATTCCACGCCGCTGTGCGCGCTTTTCGGCAGCCGCGTCCAGATGTAAAGCCCACCCTCCGGCATCGCCCACTCGATGTCGCTGGGGAAATGTTCACGAATCGCCTCGGCCATCACGCGTGCTTTGAGCCCGTAGCGCCGCCGGAGCGCGACGAGGTGGCGGTCGTATTCGCCGGTCGCCAGCGCGCGCGCGAGCAAGCGTTGCAGCAGATTCGCCGTGCCAAAATCATGGTTGCCCTTGATGCGCGTCACGGCCGTCAACACCGGCTCCGGCAGCACGCCGTAGCCGACGCGCACGCCGGTGGCGAACGGTTTGCTGAACGTGCTCGTGTAGATCACGCGGTCCGCCGCGCCGCGCACGGCGAGCGCGGAAGGGATGTCTTCGCCCGCGAAACGCAACTCGCGATACGCGGCGTCCTCGAGCAGATAAATCGGATGTCCTGCCGCCCGCTCGTATTTCCGCAGCAACGCGAGCGCCGCTTTTTTCTTCGCGAAGCTCGTTGTCACGCTGGTCGGATTCTGGAAATAGCTGACGAGGTAGAGCATCTTCACGCGCCGCAGTTCGCCTCGTTTTTTTAACGACTCGAGCACTTGCTCTAAATGCGCCAAGTCGACGCCATCTGACTCGATCCGCACGCCGCGACAGCGCAGGCCACGGCTTTGGGTGATGCCGAGATAAACGAAGTAGGTCGGATCCTCAACCAACACAATGTCTCCCTCGTCGCACAGCGCTTCGGTGACCATGTAGAGTAACTGCTGCGAGCCGTGCGTAAGGATGAGGCGGTCGGGAGAATGGGTGGCCGCGGCAGATTGCACGTTATCCTGCCGCGCCAGATGCGCTGCGGTGAGTTGGCGCAGTTCGGGATCACCGGCGGTGGCGCCGTATTGTAGGGCGGGTTGGCCTGTGGTCGGTGAAGCGAGCAGTTGATTCAGCAGTCGTCGCGTGGCGCGCACCGGCAGCGAAGGGTTGTCGGTGAAACCGGCGGCGAGCGAGATCAGCTTCGGTCGCGAGAACGCCATTTGCATCAGCCACGAGATGGGCGGTTGCGCGGTGCGGCGGGAGAGGGCGGAGAGGGCGGTACGTTTCATCTGAAAAATGGTCGGCAGATTTTCAAAAGGTTCATGGCAACGGCGACAAATCACCCGTGCTATCGAACGTCATCTCTGCCGGTGCGCTCAACGCGTTCAGTTCGGATCGGCCAGCCAATTCAGGCAGATACGCTTCCGAGACTTCGACGTGCGAAAGTGAAAGAGTGTCGGTGATGCGAACGACTTTCGCCCGCGTCGTGTCGGCGGTGGCGAGCGTTTCGAGCAGGCGCGCGATGGCTTCGCGGTCAGTCTCGAAGTAGACGGGAATCTTCGCGCATTGAGGCGTGAGCGAGGTGAGCGAGTTGATGTAGGTGGACTTCGAATCCATCGCGGCGACGAGGCGCGCGGTGGTCGCGTCGGCCATCCCGATGCCGATGGCGTTGCCGTGCGTCTCGGGCGTGAGGCCGCGCACGAAGATGCGCCGCACGACCGGCGCAGTCTGCAGCAGGGCGAGGTCCGACGTGTAACCCTGCACGCCGCGGCGAATGACGTTCGGGTCCATCCCGCCGCCGCTGATATTTTTGCCGATACGATCCACGATGAGGAGGTCCACTTCGTCGAAGGGCAGGGACGGCATCAACGCTTTCGCTTCGCGGAACAACTCGGCTTCACGCGTCTCCAGTTCCGCGGCAGGAAGAAAAGCGACGCGGGCCGTTTGGTGATGTTGGTCCTCAACAATGCCGAGACCGCCGAGCACGGGCGTGGTGCGCAGGATGACGCGCGCGATGGAGCGGAGCATCCGCTCGTGGCCGAGGCGGCTCGCCGCGATGTGAAAAGCGGCTGCGCCAGCGCGCTTGCCGAGGCCGATGACAAGCATCTTGAACGGCCCGCTGCCGAGCGTGTCGCTGCTGAAATCGGTGTGCGGCTTTACGCGGTTGATGACGAGAATGCCGTCTGCGCGTCGCGCTTCAACGCTGACGAACACCGGCGCGCCTTCATCCGTCATGCCGACCTGTTCCACTTCCATCGAGTCGCGGATGGGCGCGCCCAACGCCGCCTCGGTGATGCCGTATTCGGCGAGCAATTCGCGCTGACCCTCGGGCGTGGCGCCGCCGTGGCTGCCCATCGCGGGGAGGACGAATGGCTCGGCGCCCGCCGCGCGCAAGAGGTCGAGGGTCGCACGCACGATGGCGGCGAGGTTCGTGATGCCGCGGCTGCCGACGCCCACGGCGATTTTCGCGCCTAGCCGAAGTTGCGCGGTCATCGGGGCGAGTTCGCGCCGCACGGTGGCGACGATGTCGAGCGGCGGTGTGGTGGGAAAGTTCTGCCGCAGAGCGAACATTTTTGGGAACGGCTGAATCATCTGGCTCGAGTGTAATTTGTTTCATCATCCGTTGCCATCTTGAAGACAATCGAGCCACTCGCCGCTCGACTCACGCGGCCGCTCTGCGTAGGCTGCCCGTGATGTCGTTCGACAATCGTCCGTTGATCATCGCCGGCCGCACGTTCCGCTCCCGCCTCTTCCTCGGGACCGGCAAGTTTTCCGCTCCCGAAGCGATGCGTGATGCGTTGGTCGCCAGCGGCACCGAGATTGTCACGGTCGCCTTGCGCCGCGCTGATTTGAGCGGGAAGAAAGATCCGTTCGCGAACATTCTCGAGTTTGTTGACCCGCAGAAATATCTCATCCTGCCGAACACGTCGGGCGCGATGAACGCGGAAGAGGCCGTGCGCCTCGCGCGCCTCGCTGCTGCCGCCGGACTGCCCAAGTGGGTGAAGCTCGAGATTCATCCCGACCCGCGTTATCTGTTGCCCGACCCGATTGAGACACTCAAGGCGGCGGAGCAACTCGTGAAGGAAGGGTTCACCGTGTTGCCGTACATCAACGCCGATCCCGTGCTCGCGAAACGATTGCAGGAAGTCGGCACCGCGACGGTGATGCCGCTCGGTTCGCCCATCGGCTCCAATCGCGGCCTGCAGACGCGCGACCAACTCCGCATCATCATCGAACAGGCGATTGTGCCTGTCGTGGTGGATGCCGGTATCGGCGCGCCGAGTCACGCGGCGGAAGCGATGGAGCTCGGCGCGGACGCCGTGCTGGTGAATACCGCCATCGCTATCGCGAGCGATCCGAACCGCATGGCGATTGCGTTCAAGCAGGCCGTCGAAGCCGGCCGTGCTGCGTTTGAGATCGGTTTGGGCGAGCGTTTCGAAACCGCCAGCGCGACCAGCCCGCTCACCGGTTTCTTGAACTGAACTTTTGCCACGATGAAACCGCCACACATCACCGTCGCCCGCGTCCGCCAGGTCCTCGCCGCTGCCGCCAAGTCCCGCGTGCTCGTCATCGGCGACGTGATGCTCGACCAGTTCATCTGGGGCCGCGTCTCGCGCATTTCGCCCGAGGCGCCGGTGCCGGTGGTCGAGTTCGAGCGCGAGAGCTTTATGCCCGGCGGCGCGGCCAACGTCGCCCGCAATCTCACCGCGTTGGGTGCGCGGACGGAGTTGCTCGGCGCGGTGGGACGCGACTCATCGGCCAGCCAGTTGAAGATGCTTCTCGCTGGCGACGGCGTGGGTTGCAGCGGTCTTTTGCCAGTGCGCAGCCGGTTGACGACGAAGAAAACGCGCGTGATCGCGCATCGCCAGCAGGTCGCGCGTGTGGACCGCGAGACGCGCAGCGAGCTCGACATCAAATCGACGCGCCGGCTTCTGGCGTTGCTCGAAGAGAATCTGGCGCACGCCGATGCGCTCATCGTCGGCGATTACGGCAAAGGCACCGTGACCGAGGCGCTCTTGGGGGAGATTAAACATCTTTGCCGCACGCGCGGCGTCTGGCTCAGCGTGGATCCGAAGCCGGTGCATCATCTCGATCTCACCGGCCTTTCGCTCATCACGCCGAACCGCAAGGAAGCGTTCGAGTTGGCCGGCGTGGCTGACACCGCTCGCGCGGCCGATCCGTTGGCGGACATCGGCCTGCAACGCGCTGCGGAGAAACTACTGCGCGAACTGTCACCGGCGCTGCTGCTCATCACGCTCGGCGAGCAGGGGATGCTCCTCTGCCAGCGCGGCCAACGGCCGTTCCACATTCCCACGGTCGCCCGCGAGGTTTTCGACGTTTCTGGTGCGGGCGACACGGTCATCGCGACGTTCACGCTCGCCGTCGCGGCGGGTGCGTCACCTGTTGAAGCGGCGATTTTCTCGAACCACGCCGCGAGCGTTGTGGTCGGCAAACTCGGCACGGCAACCGTTACCACCGAAGAGCTGCTTGCGAGCTTCAAGCGGTGATGCGCAACGCAACAAGCCCGCCATGAACCGCGCTGTTTTTCTTGATCGCGACGGCACGCTGAACATTGAGGCGGTTTATCTCAGCGACCCGGCGAAGTTGACTATTTTTCCAGATGCCGGTTCGGCGTTGCGGCGGTTGATGGATGTCGGCTATCTGCTTTTCATTGTCACCAACCAATCCGGTATCGGTCGCGGTTATTACACCGAGGCTGATATGCAAGCGGTAAATACGCGGTTGGCCGCCGAGTTGGCGAGTGATGGCGTGCGGTTCGAGGAAATCTATTTTGCGCCGGAGGCGCCCGAGAAGCCGAGCCGTGGTCGCAAGCCGAGCCCACAATTCCTTTTCGACGCGCGCGACAAGTTCGACCTCGACCTCGCGCAAAGCTACATGGTGGGCGACAAGTTGCTCGACCTCGAGTGCGGCTGGAACGCGGGCGTGAAGGCAAGCATCCTCGTCCGCACCGGCTACGGCGCGGAGGTGGAGAAGAATCACGCGGCGAAGATCGGCCGCGCGGTGGTCGTGGACGACCTGACTTCAGCGGCGGAGTGCATCGTGAATTCGGGCCGCGGATAAACGCGGATTGAATCCGGCTGCGAATCGGTGTTTCATTCGAGTCCATCTGTGGCTGACAAATCCATGAACCTGCTCGGCATCATTCCGGCGCGCTACGCCTCGACCCGTTTTCCCGGCAAGCCGCTGCATCTCATCGCCGGCAAGCCGCTGATCCAGCACGTTGTCGAACGCTGTCGGTTGGCGAAGTCGCTACGCGAGGTGATCGTCGCGACGGACGACGAGCGGATCGCCGCAGTGGCGCGCGCCTTTTGTCGTGTGGAGATGACGCGAGCGGATCATCCGAGCGGCTCGGATCGCATCGCCGAAGTGGCGTCGCGCTGCGAGTGCGACGGCGTGGTGAACATTCAGGGCGACGAACCGTTGATGGATCCGACGGTGATTGACGCTGTGGCCGGTGCGTTGGCGGACGCCGAAATGAGCACAGCTGCCACGCCGATTGCGGCCGCGGAGGAGTACGATAATCCGAATGTCGTGAAAGTCGTTGTCAACGCCGCCGGTCGCGCCCTATATTTTTCTCGGCGGACGATTCCGTATTTGCGTGACGCCGCCACTCAGCCGGTCTCCGAGCAGTTGGTGGCGTTTCCTTTTTTGAAGCACTTGGGTATTTACGGATACCGGCGCGAGGCGCTGCTGCGGCTGGTACGGTTTCCGGTCTCGCCGCTCGAGGCGGCAGAGAAGCTGGAGCAGTTGCGCGCGCTGGAGAATGGGATAAGCATCGCGGTCGTGCGGGTGCGGCATGACAGCGTGGGCGTGGATACGCCCGAGGATGTGGCGCGGGTGGAAAGATTGTTGAAGCAATGAAATACATTTTTGTCACGGGCGGTGTGGTGAGTTCGCTGGGCAAAGGCCTCACGGCCGCGTCGCTCGGCACGTTGCTCGAGAACCGCGGGCTGAAGGTCGCGCTGCAGAAGTTCGATCCGTATCTTAACGTCGATCCGGGCACGATGAGCCCCTATCAGCACGGCGAGGTGTACGTGCTGGACGACGGCGCGGAGACCGACCTCGACCTCGGCCACTACGAGCGTTTCACCAACACTCGGCTTACGCGTCTGAACAACCTCACGAGCGGCCAAGTGTATCAGACGGTGTTGAACAACGAGCGTGAGGGGAAATACCTCGGCAAGACCGTGCAGGTCATCCCGCACGTGACGGACGAGATTCAGAGCCGTATCCGCCAGATCGCCGAGCGCTCGCAGGCGGACGTGATCATCACCGAGATCGGCGGCACCACGGGCGACATTGAGGGACTGCCGTTCCTCGAGGCCATCCGCGAGTTCGCGCTGGAGGTCGGCTACGACAACGCCATTTTCATTCACCTCACCTACGTCCCGTTCATCAAGGCCGCCGGCGAGCTCAAGACGAAACCGACGCAGCAGTCCGTCGCCAAACTGCGCGAGATCGGCATCACGCCGCACATCCTCGTCTGCCGCTGCGAGTATCCGCTCGACAAGGAATTGCGCCAGAAGATCTCGATGTTCTGCAACGTCCCCTACGAGGCCGTCATCGAAGAGAAGGACGTGGATCATTCCATCTACGAAGTGCCGCTGATGCTCCAGCGCGAGCGGCTTGACGATCTTGTCTGCCGCCTGCTGCGCCTCGAAACTCCGGCGGCGAACATGTCGCATTGGCAGGAGATCATCCGCAAGCTCATCGCCCCGCGCCACCGCGTGCGTGTCGGTGTTGTTGGTAAATACATCGAGCTGCAGGACGCCTACAAGAGCGTGTACGAAGCGATCATCCACGGCGGTATCGCCAATGATTGCGGCGTCGAGATCGTGAAGATTGACGCTCAAGAAATCGAGCAACAGGGCGCGGAGAAGATTTTGAAGGGCCTCGGCGGCGTGCTGGTTCCGGGCGGCTTCGGTGAGCGCGGCATCGAGGGCAAGATTCAAACCGCGAAGTACGCACGCGAGCACAATCTCCCGTATCTCGGCCTTTGCCTCGGCATGCAGATCGCGACCATCGAGTTCGGTCGCCACGTGCTGAAGCTCGACAAGGCGCACTCCACCGAATTCGATCCCGCCACGCCGCATCCGGTCATCGCGATGCTCGATGCGCAGCGCAATATCACTCAGAAAGGCGGCACCATGCGCCTCGGTTCCCAGCCGTGTGATCTCAAGGCCGGCAGCCGCGCCGCGCAGATTTATGGCGCTGCCACCGTGAACGAGCGTCACCGTCACCGCTACGAGTTCAACAACGCCTATCGCGAGCAGTACGAAGCTGCCGGCTTCCATTGCAGTGGTACATCGGCGGACGGCAAGTTGGTCGAGATGATTGAGGTTCCGGGGCATCCCTTCTACCTTGCCACACAGGCGCATCCCGAATTTCAGAGCAAGCCGCACCAGCCGCATCCGCTTTTCCGCGGCTTCATCGCCGCCGCTCACGCGCACATTCATCACCGGCCGATCTAACCTCGCGCCGCCGCCCGATGGATTATCCCGCGGCCATCCAATTTCTCTACGACCTCCAGAAATTTGGTGCGAATCTTGGACTGAAGAACCCGCGCCGCCTCGCCGCGTTGGTCGGTAATCCGCAGGAACGGTTGAGATTCATCCACGTGGCCGGCACGAACGGCAAAGGCTCTACTTGCGCGATGTTGGAAAGCATCTATCGCGCGGCCGGACTACGCGTTGGCCTCTTCACTTCGCCCCACCTCGTCTCGTTTCGTGAACGTATTCAAGTCAATCGCGCGCCGATTGCGGCGATAGACGTCGCGCGACTTGTGGGCGAGATGCAGCCGTTCTTGAGACAATTTTCGCTCAACGATGAGCCGACTTTCTTCGAAGTCGTCACGGTGTTGGCACTCCGTCACTTCGACGAACAGCGCTGCGATCTCGTGATTTTGGAAACTGGACTTGGCGGGCGGCTCGACGCGACGAACATCGTCACGCCGATTGCCAGCGTCATCACCAACGTGGCGTTGGAACATCAGGAATGGCTCGGCGATACGCTGGAGAAAATCGCCGCTGAGAAAGCCGGCATCATCAAATCCGGCGTACCCGTCATCACGACGGCTGCGGAGCTCGAGGTTTTGCGTGTGATTGAGGAGACTGCCGCGCGGCTTGGCTCGCCGCTGACCAAAGTGAATCCATCTTCAGCTCCGATCGAAGTTCAAATGCCCTTCGCTCTCCCGCTGCTCGGCGAGCATCAACAAATCAACGCCACGCTAGCTGCGGGTACGGTTCGTGCATTGCAGGAAAAGATTCCGGTGAGCGACGATGTGATTCGTCGCGGGCTAGAGACAGTCTCGTGGCCGGGACGATTGCAAGTCGTGAAGTTGCAGGATGGACGAACGCTTCTACTCGACGGCGCGCACAATCTCGCCGGAGTGGAAGCGCTGCGCGCGGCGTTGGCGCGGTATTTTCAAAACGAACGGCCGACGTTTGTGATTGGAATGCTTGCGGACAAAGATTGGTCGGCGATGGCGCGGTTGCTCGCGCCGCTGGCCGCGCGAATCATCACAGTTCCGGTGAGCAGCGCGCGAACGGTGGCTACCGCGGAGTCAGCCGCTGTTTGTCGTGAGTCTAATCCGGTTGTCGAAACGGCGGATTCGCTCAACGAAGTCTTGCAGCAAACTCAAAACGACCGTTTCATCGTCGTCACTGGCTCACTCTACTTGATTGGCGAGGCGCTGGAATTGCTCGGTCTCCTGCCATCCGATGGCGGCGAGCGCGGATTGAATGAGTGGAAAACAAACAAATGAAACGCGGCCGTGGCTGGCGCTCGTCGCGGGCCTGTTGCTGATGGCCGGTTGTGTGCAGCCGCGTGCGGCGCTGGATTCCAGCGCGCCGCTGGCCTATCCGGTCACGGTTACGGTCGGGCAGGTAGATGAACTTCACGGCGTGAAAATCGCCGACCCGTATCGCTGGCTGGAGGATGATCAATCGCCGCGCACGCGCGAGTGGGTTACGGCACAGAACCGTGTGACGTTCGATTACCTCGCGGCGATTCCCCAGCGCGAGGCGATCCAGCGGCGGTTGCGCGAGTTGTGGAATTACGAACGCTTCGGCGTGCCGTTCGAGCGCGGCGGCCGTTACTTCTTCACGAAGAATGACGGGCTTCAAAATCAAAGCGTGCTTTACGTGGCCGATTCGCTGGAGGCGAAGCCGCGCGTGTTGCTTGATCCGAACAAATTATCCAGCGACGGCACGGTGGCGCTCGCGGGTTACTCGACGAGCGAGGATGGCACGCTGCTCGCGTACGGCGTCTCGATTGCGGGATCGGATTGGCAGGAATGGCGTGTGCGCGACGTACGTACGGGGAGCGACCGCGCCGACCGGTTGCGGTGGGTGAAGTTCTCCGGCGCGTCGTGGACGAAGGACGGCAAAGGTTTTTTCTACTCGCGCTACGACGAGCCGAAGGCGGGCGAGCGGTTGAAGGGGCAGAACTTTTTCCAGAAGCTCTACTTCCATCGCATCGGCACGCCGCAGTCGGCGGACGAATTGGTCTATCATCGGCCTGACCAGAAAATGTGGGGCTTCGGTGGCGAAGTGACCGAGGACGGCCGCTATCTGATTGTCAGCGTCTGGCAGGGCACGGACCAGCGCAACCGTGTTTATTATCGCGACCTCACGATGCCGAGTGCGCCGGTGGTTGAACTGCTGAACGACTTTGATGCCTCGTATGATTTTCTCGGCAACGATGGTGCGACGTTCTGGTTCCGCACGGATTTGAATGCGCCGCGTGGTCGCGTGATCGCGGTGAACATCGCCAAGCCGGCGCGTGCGGAGTGGAAGGAGCTGGTTCCTCAATCGACGGAAACGCTGCGGCAGGTGAGCGTGGTGAACGATCAGTTCGTCGGTATTTATCTGCGTCACGCGCGGAGCGAGGTGCGAGTGTTCGGCCTCGATGGCAAGCCGTTGCGTACGGTGGCGTTGCCGGGCATCGGTACGGTGAGCGGCTTCGGCGGCCGGCGAAGCGACCGCGAGACATTCTTCTCATTCACGAGCTTCACGATGCCGGGCGCGATTTTCCGGCACGACCTGCGCACGGGCGCGAGTCGCGTGTTTCGTCAGCCGAAGCTGCCGTTCAACAGCGACGCGTTTGTGGTGCGGCAAATTCTCTACACGAGCCGCGACGGAAATCGCGTGCCGATGTTCATCGCGCACAAGAAAGGTCTCGAGCTCGATGGCCGCAACCCGACTTATCTTTACGGCTACGGCGGTTTCAACATCAGCCTCACGCCGACGTTCTCGGTGGCGAACCTCGTCTGGATGGAGATGGGCGGCGTGTTTGCGATGCCGAACCTGCGCGGCGGCGGCGAGTATGGCGAGGAGTGGCACAAGGCGGGGATGAAGGCGAAGAAACAAAATGTGTTCGACGACTTCACCGCGGCGGCGGAATGGCTGCAGGCGAATCTCTACACGCGGCCGGAGAAGTTGGCGATCGGCGGCGGCAGTAACGGCGGACTGCTCGTCGGCGCGTGTCTTACGCAGCGGCCGGAGCTGTTCGGCGCAGCTCTGCCAGCGGTGGGCGTGATGGATATGTTGCGTTTTCACAAGTTCACGATCGGCTGGGCGTGGCAGTCCGAATACGGATCGCCGGACAACGCGGAGGACTTCCGTGTGCTGCGCGCTTACTCGCCGTTGCACAATCTCCGCACCGGCACACGGTATCCCGCCACACTCGTCACGACCGGCGACCACGACGATCGCGTGGTGCCGGCGCACAGTTTCAAATTCGCCGCCGCGCTGCAGGCTGCGCAATCGGGCGCTGCGCCCGCGCTCATTCGCATCGAGACTAATGCCGGCCACGGTGCGGGCAAGCCGACGGAGAAGCTGATTGCCGAAGCGGCCGATAAATGGGCTTTCCTTGTGCGCGCGCTCGAGATGACGCCGGTTCTGCCGTTGTCGAAGTAGCGTTGCCGTGAATCCGTCCGCCGGTATTCAAGCCATCACCTTCGATGTCGGCGGCACGCTCATCGAACCGTGGCCGTCGGTCGGGCACATTTACGCCGAGGTCGCCGCGCGTCACGGCGTGAAGAACGTTTCCCCCGCGAAGCTCAATCATAACTTCACCACCGCGTGGCGCGCGAAACGTCACTTCAATCACACGCGCGAGGATTGGGCTGCGCTCGTGGATGCGACGTTCGCCGAAATCGCGCCCGAGCCGTCGAGTCGCACGTTTTTCCCCGCGCTTTACGACCGCTTCGCCGAGTCGACTGCATGGCGTGTGTTCGATGACGCGCGGCCGGCTTTGGAGAAATTACGCGCGCGCGGCGTGCGGATGGCGGTGCTCTCGAATTGGGACGAGCGACTGCGCCCGTTGCTGTGCGCGCTGGGGCTGGACGATTTTTTCGAGACGCTGGTGGTCTCGTGCGAAGTCGGCTTTGCCAAGCCGTCGCACGTGATTTTCGATCACACGTCGTGCAAGCTCGGACTGCCGCCATCGGCCATCCTGCATGTGGGCGATAGCGAACGTGAAGATGCCGCCGGCGCGAGCGCGGCAGGTTTCCGCAGTGTGCTCATCGCTCGCGGCAAGACGTCCGCGAACGGTACGCTGGCGTCGCTGAATGAACTGTTTGCGCTTGTTGATGACGCTGATTAGTGGAAGCAATCGGCTTTCAAGTGGCCCTAATATCTTCTGCGGCGGGCTCCGGGCGCATTGACGGCTGTCCTTCCCCGTGGCATTGGCTATACATCAAGAGCCAAGCGGTTCGAGTTGTGTAGGCTCGGTTTTGTCCCGATGAATATCGTCAACAACCTCTTTCATTCCACGCTGGGCAAGAAGTACATCATGGCGCTCACCGGCGCGGGGCTGTTCGGCTTCGTGGTGGCGCACATGCTCGGCAACCTCCAAGTGTTTCTCGGCGCCGAGGCGATTAACCGCTACGCGCACTTCCTGCAATCGAACAAGGAGCTGCTCTGGCCGGCGCGGATCGGTCTGCTCTCGATGATCGCGCTGCACATCTGGAGCGCGGTGAAACTTTCGGCGGAGAACAAAGCCGCGCGGCCGGTCGCTTACCTCAACGACCCCACGCCGGCGGCCGCCAGCTACGCGAGCCGCACGATGCTCATGAGCGGCCTCATTGTCGCGGCGTTCATCATCTATCACCTGCTGCACTTCACGGTGAAAGTGGAGTCGGTGAATCTGACCGGCCGAGATTTCGATAGCCTACACGTTTTAGACAACACAGGCCATTCGAACCACGATGTGTATAAGATGATCGTCCTCGGCTTTCAGCAGCCCGTGGTCGTGCTGTTTTATGTCATCGCTGTCGGTCTGCTCTGTCTGCACTTGAGCCACGGATTGAGCGCGATGCTGCAGTCGCTCGGCCTCCGGAACAAGGCCTGGTGGCCGGTGCAGCAGCAGTTCGCGAAGGCCGCGTCGTTCGTCCTTTTCCTCGGTTACATCGCGGTGCCGGTGGCGGTATTGCTGCGGCTGGTTGAATGAACTAATCCACTTCCCGCCATGAAACTCGATTCCAAGATTCCCAGCGGTCCGCTCGGCCAAAAGTGGGACAAACATAAGTTCGACCTCAAGTTGGTCAACCCAGCCAACAAGCGGAAGTTCGAGGTCATCGTCGTTGGCTCGGGCCTCGCCGGCGGTAGCGCCGCGGCCACGCTCGCCGAACTCGGCTACAGCGTGAAGTGCTTCTGTTATCAGGACAGCCCGCGCCGCGCCCACTCGATTGCCGCGCAGGGCGGCATCAACGCCGCGAAAAATTATCAGAACGACGGCGACTCCGTTCACCGGCTTTTCTACGACACGATCAAGGGCGGCGACTTCCGCGCGCGCGAGTCGAACGTCCACCGCTTGGCGCAGGTCTCGGTGAACATCATCGACCAATGCGTGGCGCAGGGCGTGCCGTTCGCGCGCGAATACGGCGGCCTGCTCGACAACCGTTCGTTCGGCGGTGCGCAGGTTTCGCGGACGTTTTACGCGCGTGGCCAGACCGGCCAGCAGCTCATGCTCGGCGCGTATTCCGCGCTCTCGCGGCAGATCGGCCTCGGTACGGTGAAGATGTATCCGCGCACCGAGATGCTCGATCTCGTGGTCGTGGACGGCCACGCGAAGGGCATCGTCGTGCGCGACTTGGTCACCGGCGAAATCTCCTCGCACGCGGCGGACGCCGTGGTGTTGGCGACGGGCGGTTACGGCGCGGTGTTCTATCTTTCCACGAATGCCGTCGGCTGCAATGTCACCGGCACGTTCCGTGCGTTCAAAAAGGGCGCGGCTTTCGCGAATCCCTGTTACACGCAGATTCATCCGACGTGCATTCCCGTCAGCGGCGATCACCAGTCGAAGCTCACGCTGATGAGCGAGTCGCTCCGCAACGACGGCCGCGTGTGGGTGCCGAAGCGCAAAGAGGACACCTCCAAGTCGCCCGACTCTATCGCCGAGGCCGACCGCGATTACATTCTCGAGCGCAAGTATCCGAGCTTCGGCAACCTTGCCCCGCGGGATATCTCCAGTCGCGCTGCGAAGGAAGCGTGTGACGAAGGCCGGGGCGTCGGTCCCGGCGGGTTCGGCGTCTATCTCGATTTCAACGACGCCATCAAGCGCGTCAGCGAGGCGAAGATTCGCGAGCGTTACGGCAACTTGTTCGACATGTACGAGCGGATCACCGGCGAGAACGCTTACCAGCAGCCGATGCGCATCTATCCCGCCGTGCATTACACGATGGGCGGTCTCTGGGTGGACTACAACCTGATGAGCAACCTGCCGGGCCTGTTCGTGGTCGGCGAAGCGAACTTCTCCGATCACGGCGCCAACCGCCTCGGCGCGAGTGCGCTGATGCAGGGTCTCGCCGACGGCTACTTCATTTTGCCCTACACCATCGGCCATTACTTCGCCTCGTCGAAACAGGCGCGGCCGAAGAGCGATCATCCGGAGTTCCGCAAGGTGGAAGAGGAAGTAAACGCGCGGACGAAACGGATGCTCGCCATCAAGGGCAAGAAGACGCCGCGCGCTTTTCATCGCGAGCTGGGCAAGTTGATGTGGGAAAACTGCGGCATGGCCCGCAGCAAGCAGAGCCTCGAGCTGAACCTCAAGCGCATCCCCGAGTTGCGCGAGGAGTTCTGGAACAACGTGAACGTGTCCGGTGAGTCGGGCGATTTGAACCAGACGCTCGAGCACGCTGGGCGTGTGGCGGACTTCCTCGAGTTCGGCGAGTTGCTTTGTCTGGACGCGCTCACGCGCGAGGAATCGTGCGGCGGCCACTTCCGCGTGGAGCATCAGGAAGAGGGCGAGTGCAAGCGCGACGACGAGAACTTCGCGCACGTCGCCGCGTGGGAGCATCAAGGCGAAGGCAAGGCGCCGCTGCGCCACACCGAACCGCTCGTGTACGACGAAGTGCACATGAGCACCCGCAGCTACAAGTAACCTCACCGCGTATGGAAAAGGGAATGAACCTCACTTTGATCGTCTGGCGGCAGAAGGACGCCAAGTCCACGGGCAGCTTCGCCACCTACGATGCGCGGGACGTCAACCCCGACATGTCGTTCCTCGAGATGCTCGACGTGGTGAACGATGACCTCATCAAGCGCGGCGAAGAGGCGATCGCATTCGACAGCGATTGTCGCGAGGGCATCTGCGGCACCTGCTCGTGCGTCATCAACGGCGTCGCGCACGGCGGCCAGAAGGCCACCACCGCCTGCCAGTTGCACATGCGGAAATTCCGCGACGGCGACACCATCACCATCGAACCGTGGCGCGCGAAGGCGTTCCCCGTGGTGAAAGATCTCGTGGTGGACCGCTCTGCGTTCGACCGCATCATCCAAGCCGGCGGCTTCGTCAGCGTCCGCACCGGCGGCACGCCTGACGGCAACGCCATCCCCGTTTCGAAAGAAGACAGCGATCTGGCGATGGACGCCGCGCAGTGCATCGGTTGCGGCGCCTGCGTGGCCGCGTGCAAAAACGCGAGCGCGATGCTCTTCGTCTCCGCCAAAGTCTCGCACCTCGGTCTTCTGCCACAGGGGCAACCCGAGCGCGACCGACGCGTGTTGAACATGGTGCGCCAGATGGATGCTGAGGGCTTCGGCGCCTGCACTGTGACCGGTTCGTGCGAGGCCGTCTGTCCGAAGGAAATCACTCTCGATAACATCGCGCGCATGAACCGCGACTACGCGGTGGCGACGGCGCAGGGGAAATAGACAACAGAACAGCCGAAAGGCTTCCCGTTCTGTTCGGGACAGGCTCACCCTTTTGACGGATTTTGCCTGTCCGAGTCTTCTGCTCGGCGAAGTCTTTCGGCGTCACTGAAACGCTATCCCACTCGGCCATTTTTTCAAGGGACGGATTTTTCCGGAAGCTTCTTTGGCCTTGTCATCCGCGTGCGCTCTTTTAACGTGGCCGCACGAATACCGCCGTCTCCGCCACGTCCATTGATCTCTCTATGAACACCTCGCTCAACCGCCGCCAATTCCTCAAGACCTCAACTGCCGCCGTGGGCGCGGCCGCCGCCATCACCGGATTTCCGTCGTTGCACGCCGCTGATTCGAGCAAGAAGATCGTCGTGGGCGTAATCGGCCTCGGCCGCGGGATGGCGCACGTGAACAATTATCTCGGACTCTCCAACGTCGAGGTCGCCTACCTCTGTGATGTGGATGAACGCCGCATCGGCAGCGCGGCGAAGGCCGTCGAGGCGAAGCAGGAGAAGAAGCCCCAAGGCGTGAAGGATTTCCGCCGCATCCTCGAGGACAAAAACGTGGACGCCATCTCCATCGCGATGCCGAACTTCTGGCACGCGCCCGCGACCATCCTCGCTTGCGCCGCCGGCAAGCACGTCTATGTCGAGAAACCCGGCAGCCACAATGCCCGCGAGGGCGAGTTGATGGTCGCCGCCGCGCGCAAGCACAAGCGCGTGGTGCAGATGGGCAATCAGCGCCGCAGCTATCCGATGGTGATCGAGGCCGTCGAGCGTCTCAAGGCCGGCGATATCGGCCGCGTCCTTTACGCCCGCACTTGGTACAACAACGCGCGCCAAACGATCGGCAAAGGGAAATCCGCGCCCGTTCCTGCGTGGCTTGATTACGCGCAGTGGGAGGGCCCCGTGCCGCACCGCGAATACAAGGACAACCTCGTTCATTACAACTGGCATTGGATGTGGCATTGGGGCGGCGGCGAGATGGCGAACAACGGCGTGCACGCGCTGGACCTCGCCCGCTGGGGACTCGGCGTGGACTACGCCAAGCGTGTCACCTTCAACGGCGGCCGTTACCACTTCGACGACGATCAAGAGACGCCCGACAGCGGCGCTGCCGTGTTCGATTTCGGCCATTGTGGCGCGACGTGGGATGACAGCAGTTGCAACCCGCGCAAAGGCGAGAAGAACCCGTTCGTCGGTTTCTATGGCGAGAAAGGCTCGCTCCTCACCGGCGGCGGCAACGAGTACACGATGTACGATCTCAACGGCAAAGAGATTGACCGCAAGAGCGCGCCCGGTAGCGACAAGTTCCATTTCCAGAACTTCCTCGACGGCATCCGCACCGGCGCCAAGCTCAACGCGGAAATCGAGGACGGCCAGCGCACCACGCTTCTCTGCCATCTTGCCAACATCTCCTACCGCACCGGCCGCACGCTCCATTGCGATCCCAAGACCGGCAAGATTGTCGGTGACGACGACGCGGTGAAACGTTTCTGGGGCCGCGACTACAAACCCGGCTGGGAGCCGAAGGTTTAGCCCGCCCGCCCGCTCGACAGCCGCGCCGCCTTGCGCTATTGAGTCCCCATGCGCCCCGCGCTGTTGCTGCTCCTGCTGTCCCTCGCCACGCCGCTCCTCGCCCAACCGGCAGAGGAGGAGCTCAAGAGCTGGCTGAATGGCACCCAAATCATCGTCGGCAAGAAATGGTTCTTCCTCGACCGCACCGAGCGGCTTCAGGCGGCGAACTTCACCCGCGTGAAGCGCGTCCAGCACCAAGAGCAGCTCGAGTTCAACCCCCTCAAGGCCAATACCGGCACCGCGTGGGCCGAGTTCACCTACACCCTGCCGGACAAGAAAAGCGTCGAGCTGGAAGCTGTCTTCAACTACGAGTTCAAACAGGGCATCACCAAGCGCACGCGTACCCTCAAGCCGCCGCCGCTGGTGAAGGTGAAGAAGTAGGTGGGCGTCGCGCTAGGCGATCTTGAAATCCTTCACGGCCTCGGCGCAGCGGCCGCAGGCGGTCGGGTGTGCCGCGTGTTTGCCGAGGTCGAGCTCCCAGTGCCAGCAGCGTTCGCACTTGGTGCCGTCGGCTTTGGACACAGTGACGGCGAGGGGCGCGGTGTCGGCGGCGCTGGCGTCGTCTTTCAGCTCGAGCTGGGAGACGTTGAGGAGTTCGCGCAACGAATCAAGGTGCTCGCGCGCGGTGGAGAGGGATTCGGGTTTGCCGGTGAGGGTGACTTTCGCCTCGAGCGCTTTGCCGATGAGCTTGGCTTGGCGCGCTTTCTCAAGCTCGGGTAGCACTTGTTCGCGCAGGGCGAAGAGTTGTTGCCACGCGGCTTGATCGGCTTCGCTCAAGGTCGGGCAGGGCGCGGGCCAGTCCGCGAGGTGCGCGGATTCGGCGCTGCGACCGGGGAGGAACTCCCACGCTTCGTCGGCGGTGAAGACGAGGATCGGCGAGAGCATGCGGCAGAGGCCGGAAGCGATGCGGTGGAGCGCGGTCTGGGTGGCGCGGCGTCGCGGCGAGCCGGCGGCATCGGTGTAAAGGCGGTCTTTGACGACGTCGTGGTAGATGGAGGAAAGTTCGACGGCGGCGAATTGCGAGACCTTCTGATAGACGACGTGGAACTCGAAGACGTCGTAGTCGCGGGCGACCTCGGCCTCCAGCTTCGCGAACTCGCCGAGCACCCAGCGGTCGAGCGGGGTGAGCTGCGCGTCGGGCACGGCGTGCTGGGCGGGGTCGAAGTCGAAGAGGTTGGAGAGCTGGTAGCGGAGGGTGTTGCGCAGGTTGCGATAGGTCTCGGCGACTTTGTTGATGCGCTCCTCGCTGACGACGATGTCGTTGCGGAAATCCTGCGAGGCGACCCAGAGGCGGACGACGTCCGCGCCGTATTGCTTCACGTAAGCCTCGGCGGTCTGCGGTTTCTGGTAGCCGCTCTGCTTGCTCTTGGAGATTTTCTCGCGGTCGGCGTCCACCATGAAGCCGTGGGTGAGCACGGTCTTGTAGGGCGCGGCACCGTTGCCGGCGAGCGAGAGAAGGAGTGAGGATTGGAACCAGCCGCGGTGCTGGTCGGAGCCTTCGAGATAGATGTCGGCCTGCCAATGGCCCGCACCGGCGGAGTCGGGGTGCTGCAGTTCCTTGCGGCGCATCAACACGGCGCGCGAGGAGCTTCCGGAATCAATCCAGACGTCGAGCGTGTCGTGCGCTTTCGCGACGGGGGCGGGGCCGGACCAGTCGGCGGGCTTCACGAGCGACCAGAGTTCGACGGCAGATTTCTCGAACCAGATGTTGGAGCCGTGTTTCTCGAAGAGATCCGCCGCGGCACGGACGATGCGCGCATCGAGGATCGGGTTTTGCTGCGCGTCGTAGAAGGCGGGAATCGGCACGCCCCACGTGCGCTGACGCGAGATGCACCAGTCGGGCCGCGAGCTGACGGCGCCTTCGATGCGGCGCTGGCCCCAGTCGGGCACCCAGCTCACGTGGCCGATGGTTTCGAGCGCGCGCTGGCGGAAGGCCTCGTGATCCACGCGGATAAACCACTGGTCCATCGCGCGGAAGATGATGGGCGTCTTGCTGCGCCAGCAGTGCGGATAGCTGTGGGTGTAGTCCGCCTGATGCGCGAGGGCGTTCAGCTCGCGGAGCAGCGCGATGACCGATTCGTTCGCCTCGCTCTTGCCAGCCTTCTCGAGGATCGACTTCCCAACAAGGCTGGTGGGCAATTGCTGCTCGGCGGGCAAATCAGAAGTAGGCGCAAGCCGGCCGTCGTCGTCCACGGGCGAGTAGATCGGCAGGCCGTGTGCGCGGCCGAGGTTGTAGTCGTCCGTGCCGTGGCCGGGAGCGATGTGGACGAAGCCGGTGCCGGTGCTGTTCTCGACAAAGTCGGCGGGAAAAAGTCGACCTTCGCGCGCGCAGAACGGATGGCGATAACGGAGGGAGGGTAATTCCTCAGCGTGCACGGTACGGAGAATCTCGTAGCTCTCCCAACCGCAGGCGGCGGCGACTTTCGGCAGCAGCATCGTCTCGACGAGCAGCGTCTCATCGTCCACGCGCGCGAGCGAGTAGGTGAAGTTCGCGTTGTAAGCGACGGCGAGATTCGCGGGGAGCGTCCACGGCGTGGTGGTCCAGATGAGAAGAGACGTTCCGGCGTGGTCCACCACGGGGAACTTCACGAAAACGCTCTGGCTCACGTGGTCGGCGTATTCCACCTCGGCCTCGGCGAGCGCGGTGCGGCACGGGATGGACCAATACACCGGCTTCTTGCCGCGATAGACAAAACCTTTTTCAACGAGGTCGGCGAAGAGGCGCAGCTCATCGGCTTCGTATTCTTTGTTGAGCGTGAGATACGGATTCTCCCAGTCGCCGAGCACGCCGAGTCGCTTGAATTGCCCGCGCTGGAGGTCGATGTATTTGCGCGCGTAAGCCTCACACGCCTTGCGGATGGCGGCGGGTTCGGCGGAGGTGTCGCCGGCCTTGCGCATCTCCTGCGTGACCTTGAATTCGATCGGCAAACCGTGGCAGTCCCAGCCCGGCACATACGGCGCGTTGAAGCCGCGGAGCGATTTGTATTTGACGATGATGTCCTTGAGAATCTTGTTCAGCGCGGTGCCGACGTGGACGTCGCCGTTGGCGAAAGGTGGGCCATCGTGCAGCACGAATTTCGGCGCACCGGCGCGGGCAGACTGGATCCGCTCGTAAAGGCCGGAGGCTTCCCACTTCGCGAGGCGCTGCGGTTCGCGCGTGACGAGGTCGGCCTTCATCGCGAAGTCCGTGCGCGGCAGATTGAGTGTATTTTTGTAGTCCATTGCGCTTCCCAAAGAGCGGCGAAATTAACAGCAAGCAGGCGGGCAGGCAAGGTGACAGCGGCGGCGGGATTGCTTTTAGCCGCGGAGCCAATACTGTTTTCCAAGATGGCGCGCCGCGCGAAACCTTCCACCGACCCCGAGCTGAGCCGGCTCATCGAGGGGCTCATCGCCCACAAAGGCGGAGGGCACAATGCCGACCTCGTCGCGGAGCTGATCGAGAACGCGCTGAAGCTGCTTCATGACGTGGAGCATCGCGGCGACGCGCGTGTGATCCAGACCGCCGTGCGCGAGTTGCGTTACGCCAGCAAGCTCTTCGCGCCTTACGCCAACACACCGAAGATCACCATCTTCGGCTCCGCGCGCACGCAGTCATCGCAGCCCGAGTATCGGCAGGCCGTCGCGTTCGGGCGCCGGATGGCCGAGGCGGGTTGGATGGTCATCACCGGCGCCGGTCCGGGCATCATGCAGGCCGGACACGAGGGCGCGGGACCGGAGAAAAGTTTCGGCGCGAACATTCGTCTGCCGTGGGAACAGACCGCGAACCCAGTTATCCTGCGCGACAAGAAGCTCATCCACTTCAAATATTTCTTCACGCGCAAGTTCACTCTGATGCGGCACTCGGCCGCGCTGGCGCTTTTCCCCGGCGGCTTCGGCACGCTCGACGAAGGCTACGAGGCGCTCACGTTGATGCAGACCGGCAAGGCGCAACTCGTGCCGCTGGTGATGGTGGACCGGCCGCGCGGCAATTTCTGGAAGACGTGGGACCGCAGCGTGCGCGAGCATCTGCTGCGCAAGCAGCTGATTTCCCCCGAGGACCTCGGTTTTTATCAAGTGACCGACGACGTGGAGCAGGCGGCGGAATGGATCACGCGTTTCTATCGCAACTATCACTCGAGCCGTTTCGTGAAGGACCGGCTCGTCCTGCGTCTTCAGCGCGTGCCCCCTCCGGTCGCTTTGGAAAAACTGAACCGCGACTTCAGCGACATCATCGAAGGTGAACCGCTCCGCGCCATCACGCCAACGGCTGAGGAACGCGAGGACAGCGAGTGGCTCGAATTACGGCGAGTGGCCTTCGGTTTCAACCGCAAGAATTACGGTCGCCTGCGCCAACTCATCGACGCGCTCAACGAGTATTGAGTGCCGCCGCTTCCGCGGCCAGCAGCCGTTTCTTCCATTCCAATCCACCGGAGAAACCGCCGAGCCCGTTCGCGCCCACGACACGGTGGCACGGAATGAGCAGCGGAATCGGGTTCGCGCCACACGCCGAACCGACGGCGCGCACGGCGCGCGGCCGGCCGATGGCGGCGGCGATTTCTGTGTAGGTGCGCGTCTCGCCGCGCGGGATCTCCGTGAGCGCACGCCAAACCGCGCGCTGGAACTCAGTGCCGTTCGCGTCGTCGAGCGGTGGCACATTCAACGGCTCCTCCCCGTCGAGGATTTGTTCGAGCGCGGCGCGTGTGAGTTTCAGCCACTGTTCTTGAGTCTTCGAAAGTTTTCCGTTGTTCGCTACGCATTTGCTTCGATTGGGAAAATCGAGCTCCGCGAATCCGCGGTCGGTGAAGTACGCGGTGAACGCGCCGTGCGGCGTGGGGATCGGCACGCGGATGGCGGCTGTCCGTAGCATCGCGCGTCAGAGGCTCGGGACGAGCAGCTTGAAGATGGCGAAGAGGACGCCGAGGAGGACGAGGCAGAGGACGATGAAACGATTGCGGGCGACGCGCTTCTCGTGCCGGAGCGGGCGCAGGCCGTGGATATTTCCGACGGCGAGGTAGGCGACGAGCTTCGGGTTACTCGGTTCGGGCGCGGTGACGCTCTTGCGCAAACGTTGCAGCGCGCCGAGCAGGTCGAACTTTCGCACGCCGCGGGCATTGTAATAAGCCGGCGTCTCGACAGGGTCGGGTACGGAAATGGACGTCGGCAAGTCCACCTCAACGATGTTTTCGACGCTGCGCGTTGTTGAGGATGGCGCTGTAAATGAAGGTGGGACGTGTTGTGCGCTGCTGGTTTCTGGCGCCGAGTTGGTCGTTCTTAATCGCGGAGCAGATGGCTCGGGCATGGCGGGCGCGGTCTTTTCGATTTGGGCGCTGAGCTTCTTGATCTTCGATTCGAGCGCGGCAATCTCCGCGTCCAGTTCGTGGGCGCGGTTTTGGATGGGATCGGCTTTTTTACTGAACCAACCCATAGCGCGAGATCAGCGGCGGAACAGCAACGTGAGGAAAATCAAAAGGCCGAGCAACACGATCGGCCACGTGAAGGCGAGGCCGTAGCGACAGAGTTTCCAGAAGCCGAGGTCGCCCGGAAGAATAGCGTTGGTTTGATTTCCGGATGACACAGCACCGGTCGTGGTAGTCGGCGCGGCGGTGAGCACGGGCCACTTGAGTCGCGCGGTGTTCCATTCCATCCGCGCGTTCTCGAGCGTGGTGAGCGCGCGGGTCAGCTCGACTTTCCAGTTATCCTGCGACCAGCGGGAGTCTTGCAGCGCTTGCACTTTGTCGAGGGCGTCGCGCAGACCGGTGATGGACTTGGCCATCTGCTCGGCGTCGCGGCGGGCGGCCAGCTCAGTTTCTTCAATGAGGCCAAGGCCGCGGGTGAGTTCGTGAAGCAGTTCTTCGCGGCCGGTTTGGTACTCGTTGAAGCGACGTCGCGATTCCTCGACGGTGGCGCGCTCGCGCTCGAGCTCCTCCTGCGTGCGGCGCAGCTCGGCGAGCTTTTGCTGGGCGTCCACGACCTTGGCGTCCAGCTCGCTGCGGTTGGGCGGGCGCGACGCGGCGGGGGCGCTGGTGGGGAAGTCGCGTTCCACAAAGTCCGAATCATCAAAGCCTGCTGCCATGGGCGAACTCTAGTGGCGCGGACAAACGCTGTAAAGGGGCAGCTGAACTCAGTGCTCGAAGGTGGCGACGCGGCGCAGGCCCCATCGATACGGGAACCAACCGAGCGTGACGGAGAGAGCGGCAAAGCCGATCCAGCCGATCGCCTTGAAACTCGGCGCGACGAAATCTATCCCACCCCACGGTGAGCCGAAGGAGAGCAGCAACACGCTGCCGACGATGTAGAGGAAGCTGAGCACGAGACAGAAGGTGCCGCCGAAGCCGCTGACGATCTTGCTCGGCTGGTCTTCCTTCATGTTCGGATACAGCGCGCCGAGGCCCATGGCGAGGCTGTTCAGCGTGAAGGTCATCACAATGATCGCACCGGCGAAATAGAACTTTTGTCCGAGGGGCAGCTTCAGCATGTCGCAGGAAAGCCAGATGAGCGGCAGCGTGACGAGAAGCGACGCGGCGACGGCGAGGAGCAGTTTCACTTGTACCACGCGGACGAGGCCGAGAGGGGCGAGTCCGACGATCCAGAGGCGTTTGCCCTCGAGCGAGAACTGCGGGAAGACGAACCGCGTGGTGAGCGTGGCGAGGTTGAGCGAGCAGGCTGCGAGGTTCATGTACGAGATGAGGTGGACCCAGAACGGGTTTGCGAGCTGCTGCGTGAAGTAGCGGAGGTTGCTAACATACACGCCGATGAGCGCGAAGAGCACGAGCGTCTGGCCCCACTGTGCGGTGTCGCGCCAGAAGATACGCATATCTTTGAGCAACAGCGCGCGGGTGTCCGTCGCGAGGCACGGCACGAGGCGCAGCACATATTCCATCGGGCCGGCGCGATAGTGGAACTGCCGCCGCCGGGCGGTCCAGTTGCGGAACCATTCCCATTGGCCGAGAACGTGGCTGCGGCTGTGAGCGGCGGAAATGGCGCTGTAAAAGAAACGGCCGGTCTTGGTGAAAGCGAGCAGGCCGAAGAATCCGACATTGCTGAGCAGCACGAGCACGAAGAACACCGCTGCGGAGAGCGCGCCTTCCACCCAGTGCAACACGCCGCTGGAAAGCCAGTAGCTCGGCAGGAATGGAAACTGAGAGAAGCGCGTCTTCGTCAACAACCGGTCGAGCACGGAGATGACGCGCGACTCCATGTTCTCATCATCGAGCACTTGCGGTTTCCAATAGGCGCGCAGACCGAGGAAGGCGAGCAGTACCAAGAATACGGCGAGGAGTTGGAACAGTCGGCGGTCCAAATGACGCGCGATGATAATGGCGATCCAACACCCGAACACCGCCGGCAACACGATGAAGAGCGCGATGAGCACCGGCGCGAACAGATAGAAATGCCACGGCGCATTTTGTTCCAAACCGTACGCGCCGAGAAGCGGCGCGATGAGCAGCAGGAAAGCCCACGAGGCGAGCAGTGCTGACTCGAGGAATTTCCAGCGGAAGATATCCTGCGCGCTGATCGGCAGCGTGATGAGAAAAGCGGTCTCTTTGTTACGGAAAAGATTCGTGTAGCCGATGACGACGTTACTAAAAAGCAGCAGGATAAAAAGGAACGAGAAGAGCAGATAGATCATCCGCTCGATCAGCATCTCGCCCAAGCCGGGGAAACGTCCGGCGAAGCTCAGTGCGCGATAGAACAGTCCCGCGGCGAGGATGGTGTAGCCGGTGAGGAAGACGGCGAGCGTGCCGACGAGCAGGCTCGATTGATCGCTTGTGGTGCGGAACTTCCGCCACATCTGCAGCAGATTGACCTGCAGCAGCAGCCGGAGCGGTGATGGAATCTTCGCGGTGGGCACAGCGGACGACAGGGTCGGCTTCAGGTGAGCGTGATCTCCGGCGCGCGATCCTTCAGCGCGGATTTCTCCTCGACGAAGTTGGCCTCCTGCGCAGTGAGCGCGAGGAAGGATTTCTCCAGCGCACCTTCGCTGCCGCTCTGTCGGCGCAGCTCTTCGCGAGTGCCGACGGCGATGAGGCGGCCGTGGTGAATGATGCCGATGCGGTCGGCCATCTCTTCGGCGATGCTAAGCTGGTGAGTGGAGAGAAAGACGGTCATACCGCGCAACGAGCGCTCTTTGAGGACATCTTTCACGACGCGGGCGTGGTGCGGATCGAGTCCGACCATCGGCTCGTCGAGCACGAAGACCTCGGGGTTGTGCATCAGCGCGGAGACGATCGCGACGCGCTGGCGCGTGCCGTGCGAGAGGCCTTCGATCGGCTGGCGGAGATACGGCTCGAGATTGAAGCGTGGGATTAATTCGCGGGTCGAGAGTTGAATTGCGTCCTCGTCCATCCTGAAAATTTGGCCGGTGAAACGGAGGAACTCCCACGGCGTGAGCTTCTCGTAAAGGAAGGGAAAATCGGGCACGTAGGCGAGACGGCGGCGAACCTCGAGCGGTTGCTCCTGAACATCGAAGCCGCAAATGCGCACGGTGCCGCTAGTCGGCTTGATGAGCGCGGTGAGAATCTTGATGGCGGTGGTCTTGCCGGCGGCGTTCGGGCCGAGCACCGCGAAGAACTCTCCGCGGCGGACGGTCAACGAGATGTCGTTCACGGCGACGAGTTCGCCGAAACGCTTCACCAGATTTTTCAGCTCAATCATACAACGAAGTCAGAGGTACAGATTCCGGTTCAGGAGCACGATGTCGTTGGGCAGTTCGACTTTCAGAATCTCGCCGACGCGGCTGATGGTGATGACGATCTTGTGCTTATCGAGCAACGGCGCTTGCAGGCGGTACACGCGCAGACGAGCCGGCCCCATTTTCATCCAGTCGCTGCTGGCTTCCCAGCGAAGCTGCATCGTGTGGCTCGTGAAGACTTTCAACGTGGAGGTGTCCAGCATCTGCGCCGCTAGAAGGCCGAGCGATTCAGAGCCGCCGAACGCGCCGACCACGCCGGCGAAGAGCTGCTGCGGATTGCGCAATTGCTCGAAGGTGAACTGGGCCTCGCGGTTCGGCACCTCGCCGCCCGAAGTGGTGAGGCGAAGCGTCTGCGCGGCCGCGTGGCTCTCGATGCGGACGAGGCGCGGATTCTGGCCGAGCGTGAGCAGGAAGTCCCGCCAGCCGCGGTCGCGATCGAAGTTGAGGTTCAACCCGAAACGCAGGCGGCGTTTCGAGTCGGGTAAAGTCACGCCGCCGTCCATCACGTCGAGCCTGTAGCCGGCGGTTTTACTCACCATGCCTTCCGGTCGCGCATGCTTGGATTTCGAGAAGCCATCGCTCGTTTCCTCGATGATGTTCGGGGACCAGCGCAAACCGCCGACGCGTTTGCCGCGGTGCATGATATCGAGCTGCGAATCGTCGGGCGACTTGAGCAGCTTCTCCCAGACAACCTCGACTGGAACGGGGCTGCCGGACTTGCCATCGAGATACTCGGCGCGCCAGAGCAGGCCGGTCATCACCAGCCAGAACGCGGCGGCACCGCCGAGGAGCAAACGTTGGGTCGTCACGCTTTGAAAAAGTGGGTCAGCAGCGGCGGCAAGTCAAGGGGCGCTCAGCGCGCGGGAACGTTTACGGATTGGCCGATCTTGAGCTTCTTCGGGTCGAGGCCGGGATTGGCGGCCATCAACGATTCGACTTTGATACCATATTTGCGCGCGATGATGCCGGGCGTCTCGCCGCTGGCAATCTTGTGAGTCTTCGCTGCGGCGACCGGGGTGGGTGGCCGGTTCGTGGCTCCGGGCGACGCGACAAGATTAGTCGCGGGTGTCGGCACCTGCTTCGTCGGCACAATCAGCTTGGTCACCGCGGGCGAGTTCGTTGCCGCTGGCACACGCACATTCTGGCCGAGCGTACCGAGTTGGTGACGGAGTTGCGTGTTCTCGGCGAGCAACCTATCCAACTCGGCTTTCAACTCCTTTTCGCGCTGGCCGGATTGGCCGCCGAGCGTGAGGAACGACGACTTCGCCAACTCGAGTTTGCAGGTGTTGATCCGCTCGCGGACTATCGTGACGTTCTCGGCGCGCGGGCTCAGATTGAGGTAACGCTCGTAGTGGTAAATCGCCGCCGCCGGATCCGCGCCACGCTCTTCGGACAGGCAGCCCAACTCGTAATGAGCCGCCGCCGAGCGCGGATTCACCTCGATGGCTTTGCTAAAAGATTGGATGGCGCCGACGTAATCGGCGTGGCGCACCTTCTCGCGGCCAGAGAGAAAATACGGTTCCTTCTGCTCATCGCTCGCGCCGGTTCCTGGGCAACCCGTGCCGAGTAACAGCAGCGTCGCGAGCGCGGCGAGCGGCCAAACTTTCTTAAAACCAATCACGCCACGAAAATAGAGGAAACGCGCCGAGCTTGCAACGCCCCGTTGCGTTCAGTGCTTCGCGCCGCCGATGAAAGGATTCTCGGGCGGCCGCGTCGTGGATGCGTCGGTGTTTGCGAAGGGATTACTCGCTGGTGCGTCGGGCGTGGAAAAGGGATTGGACGAAGTCGGCAAAGCTGGAGTGGTCGCTGCTGGTATCACAGTCGCCGGCGTCGTTGGAATTGTCACGGGAACCGTGGGCGCGGGTGAAGGCGTTGGTGTTGGCGTTGGCAGCGAACTGGGCGGGTTGACCGCAGGTGGTTTCACGAGCGTCTCGTCACCGGTGAATGGGTTTTGCACGGGTGCCGCGGTGCCGTCCGCCGTGACGCTCGTGGTCGTGAAAGGATTCGCGGCGGCGGGGAATTGCTCCGGCACGCGCGGCAGACAGAACGGTGCGAAGAAAAGATAGACCCAGCCGACGACGAGGTGCACCGCGGTCACGAGCAGCAGGCCGAGCAGTGGCAGCCACTCGAGGCCATACAGCACCACGCCCATCGCGAAGATCCACGCGCCCGGCAGCAGCGCGGCGGCGGCGAGTTGCCAGTGGCCGTTGCGCGTGCATTCGCGGTCGGTGAAAAAGGCGATGAGCCGCACGACGAACATGCCGCATGAAGCAAAAACGGCCCACACGAACAGCAGGCAAACAACCGTCCCCCCCGCCACGCCGGCGAGCAGGATCGGTTTCCACGCGCCCCACCACGGCTCAGCTTCACCACGCGTGAGCGGCAGTTGCCGATCCTCCGGATACGGCCACGCGAGATAGCCGAAGAGCGAGCCGACACGCAGATGTTTTTTGCCCAACTCGAATTGCAAATCAGCCGTCAGACCGGTGTCATCGAGTTCGTGAGGGCTGACGACGATGGCGAGAAAATGCGTCTCGGCGAGCGTGCTCGCTTCGCGCGCGGGCCAGACGAGTTGGCCTTCGTGGATGACGGCGCGTTCGGCGGGAAGTTGCGCGATGGCGGTCTCGATGACGGGACACCACTGGCGCGCGAGCAGCCAAACGACACACGCGGCCACGGCGGCGGCGGTGACAAATTGCGCGATGAACAACCGGCCAAAAGAGGCGCGAGCGAACGCAGCGACGCCGCCGAAACTGAACGGCTGCCATGCGCCGAGTGCGGCCGAGTTGCTCGGCGTCTCGGCGGGTGCGGTGTTTTTTGTGGCGTCGGATTCCACGTGTTGATTCAGCAAGACGGCGCGAGCGCCATCGAGGGACTGACGTTGTGCGCCGTGCGGGCTTCAAGGCCGCAGCGATGCGTCACGCTTTCTCCGGAACCGATTCGGGCTGCGCTTGCGGCGGCACGACGACGACCGGGAACGGATAGCGCAGCTTCATCACATCGTCCACGAGCACTTCGACTTGATAGACGCCGTGCGTCGTGAATTCGATCTGGCCGAAGATGGAGGCGTTCGTCGCGTGGTGCGCGGGATCGGCGAGCGCGAACTTCACCTGGCTTTGGCGCAGCACGGTGGTCTGGTCCGGCGCGATGAGTCGCACGGTTTCGGTGAACGCGCCGACGCCGGCGGTCCAGCGACTGAAGATGCAGAGCTTGAGCGCGGTGACCGGCACCTGTGGCACGCGCAGGAAGCCGAGCACACCGACGAGGATGAAGTTGCCGTTGGCTTCTTGGCGGATGTCTTCGCAGAGAAGCGAGCATTGCAGATCGGGAAGGATGCGAGCGGGGTTCATATAAAATAAGTGTGGGTCAGCGTGTGGCGAGTTCGGCGGCGCGCGTGGTGTTGGCGAGCAGCATCGCGATGGTCATCGGACCAACGCCGCCGGGGTTCGGCGTGATGAGGCCGGCAATCGGTTGAACGCGCGTGAAGTCCACGTCGCCCACGAGTCGCGAGCCGTTTTTAGCGGAGGAATCGGCGATGCGATTGACGCCAACGTCGATGACGACAGCGCCGGGTTTCACCATATCCGCTTTTACAAACTCGGGCACGCCCATCGCGGCGATGACGATGTCCGCGCGGCGACAGTGGTCAGCGACGTCGCCAGTCCGCGAGTGGCAGATCGTCACCGTCGCGTCCGCGTGGTGCGATTTTTGGCAGAGGATGGCGGCCATCGGTTTGCCGACGATGTTGCCGCGGCCGAGGACGACGACCCCCGCTCCGGCGATTTTCACATTCGAACGGATGAGCAATTCGTGAACGCCGGCGGGCGTGCAGGGGCGGAAGCCGGTCTCGTCGCCGAGCATCAGTTTGCCGACGTTGATGGGATGAAAGCCGTCCACATCTTTGTCCGGCGCGACGGCGGCGAAGACGCGCGATTCGCTGATATGCTTTGGTAACGGGGCTTGCACGAGGATGCCGTGGACGGAGCGATCGGCGTTGAGTTGCCCGATGATCGCGAGCAAATCGGCTTCGGTCGTGGTCTCGGGGAGGACGCGCGTTTCGGAAGCGATGCCGAGGCGTGCGGAGGTTTTCTCCTTCATCCCGACATAGACCTTTGAGGCGGGATCCTCACCGACGCGGACGAAGACCTGCTTGGGCTCGATGCCGCGGGATTTGAGGGCCCAAACGCGTTGGGCGGTTTCGGCGTGGATCTGTTCGGCGATGACGCGGCCGTCAATGAGATTGCCGGCGGCCACGATCAATTGTCCGTCGTGCGGAGCGTCTCGATCTTGAGCAGGGGCGTGTCGGCCCAACGTGGGTCGATGGCTTCCTGACCGCTCACCAGCACGCGGCGGCCTTTGAGGAGCTTCATCGGCACGTTGGTGTTGGTGGTGTGGAGATAGTTGATGATCTTGCCGCTCTCGGGATGCTCGAGGACGTACTCGGCGGGCGCCTGAATGTTCAGCGTGCGCTGGATGATGCCTTCGCGAGTGACGATGCGGATGGGGAGATTCTCCGCGACGACGGGCGTGGGCGGAACGATCGGCGCCTCGACCTTTTTCGCGACGGTCTTCGGCTTCGGTTCAGTGTGGAAGAGGGCCTTGTACCACGGCAGTTTGTTCGTGCTGGTGGTGGCGGCGACAGGTCCGACCGTTTTAGTCGGCACAATCGTCTTCGGTTCGTCGGTCTTGGTGTTGTTGTCGTTCTTCTTCGGCGGCGTCTTCTTGTCGTTGGTCTTCGGCGTGACGGCCTTGGTGGAGACCACCGGAATCGGCGGCGCGGGGAAAGCTTCGTCCACCTTGTTGGTGGAGGTCGTGGTCGGCGGCCGGAAGCTGGTAATCGGCACGCTGATGACGTTCGTCGTCGGGGGCGGGATGACGTTCGTGACGGCGTTCGTTGTCGGGACCACCTTGGGGACGGTGACGATGTTCGAGGCGTTCTCGCGATCGAGCAACTCGGCGGCGACATAGACCGACGCGGTCGCCGGCGCTTCGATTTCCATCCATTCGCCGACGGTGCGGACGGGCTTCACGACCGCGCCCTTATCGAGGCGGCAGAGGACGCTGAAATGTTCGCCGGGACCGGCGCGGACGTTGAGTTTAGCGGGGATGACGGTCTTGGTCTGCGCGTCGATGAATCCGGCGTGGATCCAGACCAGCGTGTCGGCGGGAAGCTGGATGCGCAGCCACTTGGTCGGCTCGCCGGCCTTGGCGTTCTTCACGATAATCTCTTCGAGCACGGTGACGACCTCGCCCTTCTCGAGTTGAATGACCACTTCGCTGGTAATAGACGCGGCGCCGCGCGCGTTGGTGCGAGCCTGTTTGACGGCCGCTTTATCGGCTGCCTGGGCGGCAATCAATGCTGCAAAAAGTGTGAATAATCCAATCCACTTGCTCGTGTTCATAGTTTCTTTAGTAAAGATTTAATCTCCGCTTCTGTCAACGTCCGCCATTTGCCCGGTTTCAGCTCCGCGAGCTTGATCGGGCCGATCTGAATCCGCTGCAGCCGCTCCACCACCATCCCCAGCGTTTCGAAGAGTCGTCGCGCCTCGCGATTCTTGCCTTCGGCCAGCTCCAACTCGACCAGACTGCGCGTGTTGTTCGCGTCGATGAGCCGCGCTTTCGCGGCCTTGAGCAGTTCGCCGCGATGCTGCACACCAGCGGTGAAAGACTTCAACTTCGACGGCTCGACACGGCCCGTCACAATCGCCAGATACTTCTTGCGAATGCCGTAGCGCGGATGAGTGAGTTGCAGCGCGAAGTCGCCGTCATTGGTCACAAAAATCAAACCCTCGCTATCACGGTCGAGGCGACCTACGGGGTAAAGACTCGACCATTCCTTGGGGAGAAGCTCGCCGATGATGGGACGCTTTCGCTCATCGGAACGTGTGCAGAGGTAGCCGGGCGGCTTGTGAAGCGCAATGTAAATCTTGCGTTTGAGCTGAACCCGCTGACCGTCCACCACAACGCGGTCAACGATGGGGTTCACCTTCGTGCCGAGCTCGCGGATGACCGCGCCATTCACCTCCACCTTACCGGCACGGATGAGCTCTTCAGCGGCACGTCGGGAAGCGACGCCCGCCTCAGCGAGGAACTTTTGGAGGCGCAACATCGCGGCTGAAGCAGCGACGGGACGGCTATTCTTCCGGCTTGGTCTTGCGCAGGCCGGTGATGCGATCGCCGTCTTTCCACTGCGTACGCTTCTTGAGCAGGGCGACCCGCTCAAAACGCTTGAGGACATTCCGTTTCGCGCCCAGAGAGCTGGAGGCGCGCAGGCTGCTGTGTAGTGACATAAATTGTTCCCTTTGTCTACCGCGCGGCCATGCCACGCGGGAGCGAGTTTCTACCAGAGCCTCGCCCCCGTGCCAAACGTTATTTTGCGCCGCACCCACCGGCGGGGGATTGCTCCCTCGCGGGGTGGATGGGCGATGTCTGTTATGCTGCGGCTTGATTATCCGGCGGCAGGATGCCCGAAGGCGGCGGCGGAGCCATATTGTCCGGCGCGGTTCCCGAGAGCGGCGGCGAGTTGTCCGATCTGGGCGAGTTATATTCGCTCAGCGTTTTGTAGCCGAGACCGCGGAGGAATTCGCTGAACGGCCCGAACTCCTCATCGCCCCAGATGATGCTCACGATCCGCTGGTAATCCAGGTTCAGATCGCCCGCCATGTTTTCACGCGACGCGATCATCCCCATGTAGGTGAAGTCCACCTCCTTCATGCCGTCCAAGTGGGTATCGAGACGGTTGACCTTGGCGAGGAACTGCTCTGGGCTCATGCCCAGAAACTTTCGGTGAGGCGCGTGCAGTTGCCAGAGCATCACGAGTCGGTGCAGTTTATCGCGCAGCTCAGGTCTCATACGAGGGACTCCTTTGTGTTTAGAGGTAACGGTCGCACCAATATCGCGTCGCGCCCACCAACCGGCGTTATTCGCGTGAATCTGCGTGAGGCCGCTCGTGCGGGTGGCTCTTCGAGAACCAATGCTGTTGTTGTCCGCGCGCAGCGTGTCCCGCTGCAGGTTCAGCGTGTGAATCTGCGGCGTCCGTCGTCGGGGAACTGAGCGCGCAATGAGCCCAGTCATCGTGGCGGTCACGTTAGGATTCCCTTTCCGGTTGTTTTCAGACGGCTAAAGTTCCTATCATCGGGCATCCGCGCGAGAAGTGTGCGCGGGGTTACTAATGAAAAAGACTTTATCCGCTCTCGTCTGGTTTGTGGTGGCTGCGCTCGGTGCGTTCGCCTACGCCACTATCGCCCTACGCCGCGGTGAGCCGCTCAGCTCGGCGTATATCCTCGTGGCCGCGCTCTGCACCTACGCGATCGGCTACCGGTTCTACTCGAAGTGGGTGGCGGCGCAGGTGCTGGCGCTGGACGACCGTCGCGCGACGCCGTGTGTGGTGCGCGAGGACGGCCAGGACTTCGTGAAGACGAACAAGTGGATCGTGTTCGGCCACCATTTCGCGGCGATCTCGGGTCCGGGGCCGCTGGTGGGGCCGGTGCTCGCGGCGCAGTTCGGTTATCTGCCGGGGACGTTGTGGATTCTTATCGGCGTGGTGTTGGGCGGCGCGGTGCAGGACTTTGTGATTCTCTTCTGCTCGATGCGGCGCAACGGGCGTTCGCTCGCGCAGATGGTTCGCGAGGAAATCAATTCCACAGCGGGCTCGATCGGTCTCGTCGCGATTCTCTCGATCATGATCATCCTGCTGGCGGTGCTGGCGTTGGTGGTGGTGAAGGCGCTGGCGGAGAGTCCGTGGGGCGTGTTCACCGTGGGCGCAACGATCCCGATCGCGATGTTCATGGGTGGCTATCTGCGCTGGTGGCGCGTGGGGCGCGTGCTGGAAGGCTCGATGATCGGCGTGGCGCTGCTGCTGCTGGCGGTGTGGGGCGGCAAGCTGGTGCACGCGGACGCGGACTGGGCGCGGTGGTTCACGCTCGGCGGGGAACCGCTCGCGTGGTCGATCATCATTTACGGTCTCGCGGCGAGCGTACTGCCGGTGTGGTTGCTGCTGGCACCGCGCGATTATCTCAGCACGTTCATGAAGCTCGGCACAATCTTCGCGCTCGCGTTCGGCGTGCTCGTGGTGCTGCCGGATATGAAGATGCCGGCGGTGACGAAGTTCATCGATGGCTCGGGCCTCGTGGTGCCGGGCGCGCTTTTCCCGTTCTGTTTCATCACCATCGCGTGCGGGGCGATCTCCGGCTTCCATACACTTATCGCCAGCGGCATCACGCCGAAGATCATCACGCGCGAAGGCTACGCGAGGCCAATTGGTTACGGCGCGATGTTACTAGAATCGCTTGTGGCGATCATGGCGATCATCGCCGCGTGCACCCTGGATCCGGGCATCTATCTCGGTATGAACGTGGCCGGCGACCCCGCCGCCACGGTGGCGAAGGTGCAGGCCGCGGGCTTCGATCTTTCCATTGCGCAGATGGATGATTTGGCGAAGCAGATTGGCGAGAACACGCTCTTCGGCCGTACCGGCGGCGCGGCGACGCTCGCGGTTGGCATGGCGCAGATCTTCACCAAGATCACTGCCGGTCGCTGGCTCGATCTCTGGTATCACTTCGCGATCATGTTCGAGGCGCTGTTCATTCTGACGACGCTCGACGCCGGCACGCGCGTGGGCCGTTATCTGCTGCAGGATTCGCTTGGCCATTTGTGGAAGCCGCTCGGCGACACGAAGAACACTGCGGCCAACATCTTCGCGAGCCTGCTCATCGTGGGCGCCTGGGGATTCTTTCTCATCGCCGGCGTGCGCGATCCCGATGGCGGCGTGAAAGCGCTCTGGCCGATCTTCGGCATCGCGAACCAGCTCCTCGCGAGCATCGCGCTCTGTCTCGCCACAACGGTGATTCTGAAAATGCACTTGAAGACAGCCGGTAGCAAAACGCCGTCGACTGCCTCCAATCCGAGGCCCGCGGGCCGTCCCATCTTTGCGTTGGTCACGCTGCTGCCGCTCGTCTGGCTGCTGGCAGTGACCGGCACGGCGGCGATGCAAAAGATTTTCCATTCCGACCCGCGCATCGGTTTTCTTGCGCAGGTGAAGGTGCTCGAGACGAAGCTGCCCGATTTGCAGAAGGCGGTCGAAACCGCGCGGGCCGGTGGCGATGCGAAGGTTCTCGCCGCCGCGCAGAAGGCGGTGAAAACGAACGGCACGCTGCGCTTCAACAACCGCGTGGACGCGCTCGTCACCGGCTTCTTCCTCACGCTCGTCATCGCCGTCGTACTGCTGAGCGTGCGTGAGTGGATTTTGCTAATCGCCCGCCGCCGCTTGGCGCAACTCAGCGAGACGGAGCCGGTCTGGTTGCCTCACTACGCGGTTGCCGAATCGAAGCCGTTGAAGATTTTCAGCCTGCTCGCGCTCACGTTATCGCTGGCGCGCGAACTCTCCGGCGAGACAGCCGTGGACCGCGCGCAGATGTGTCTGAAGCCGAAGGTGAACCTGCTCGGCGGCCGCGCGGTGGCGATGCAGGAACAGCGCGGTGAAGCGTACGTGCGCGCCACGGAGAAGCGCTTCGATGGCGGTCCGAACCGGTGTTGCTAGTAAACCAAAGGAGACATTCATGCTCTGGGATTTAATCCAACAGGTTCAAATCAGCGCCGCGAAAAGCAAAGGCGCCGAGGCGGTGAATCGCGCGGAGCAATTGGAGCAAAAGGTTCTTCGTCTGGAGGCGGAGCTGTTGACGACCCGCAATCAACTGCGCCGCTTGACGGAGATTCTTGAAACACGGTTTGGTGAAGATATGAATGGGGATGGAAGAGTGGGGCGTTGAAATGAAACTCGGACTTTTTGGCGGCTCATTTGATCCGGTGCACCTCGGCCACCTGCTGGTGGCGCAGGCGGCGCTGGAGGAGTTGGAGTTGGACGGCGTCTGTTTCATTCCAGCGACGCAATCGCCCTTCAAGCCGGACGCGCAACCCGCGCCCGCCGAGGTGCGGTTGAGGTTTCTGCGGCTCGCGCTGGCAGGCCTTCCGTGGGCGGAAGTGGACGCGCAGGAGATCGCGCGCGGCGGTGTTTCCTACACCATCGACACGGTGCGCGAATACGTGCGGAAGTTTCCCTCGGCGCGGTTGCACTGGCTGATTGGCGCCGATCACGTGGCGATGCTGCCGACCTGGCGCGATGCGGCGGAGTTGGCGCAATTGGTCGAGTTTGTGGTCATCCCGCGGCCGGGCGATGCGGAGGTGCCGCTGCCGAAACCGTTCCGTGGCCGCACGCTGCGGGGCTTCCCGCTCGGCGTGTCGTCCTCGCAGATTCGCGCGCGTGTGAAGGCCGGTTTACCGGTGGATTTCCTCGTGCCGGCGGCGGTGGCGGAGACGATTCGTAACAGTCGGCTTTACCTTTGAACGGCTTTCGGCCATCTTCAGGTGTGATGGATTCAAAGAAACTGGCGAGCCTCTGCCACGAATACGCGGACAACAAGAAGGCTGGGAGCATCGTCGTGCTCGACGTCCGCAAGCTCTCCAGCGTGACGGATTACTTCGTGATTTGCACCGGCTTGAGCGAGCCGCACGTGCGATCCATCGTGAGAGAGATTTCCGACGAACTGCGGGAGAAGCATGACGAGCGGGCGCGCGTCTCCGACGGTACCGAAAAAGCGACGTGGGTCGTGCTGGATTATTTCGACGTGATTGTGCACGTGATGCGCGCCGACGTGCGCGAGCAGTATAATCTCGAGGCGCTTTGGGGTGATGCCGCGCCGGTGAAACCCCGCAAGAAGGCGGTTCGGAAACTTAAGGAGTCCTGAACCGGTTGCCGAACCGCGGCGCCGTGGACGGTCGGTTCACGAGGAAGAAGTGGCCGACGAGGCCGAGTAGCACGAGCAGATTCGCCGTCTGCGCCACGCCGTGCCAGAGGCCGAACGATTTCTTAGCGGCTTCCACCCGCTCCGGTTGAGCCATCTTCAACAACTTCTCGGGATCATTCCAATAATACATCTCCGGATACATCGCGGGGTGCAGCCGCTGCAGCCGCGGCGCGAGCCAGAGTCCGCCCAACAAGGCCAGCGCGACAACGACGAGCAACAGATTTCGGTGCAGCGGAGAGAGCGGTTGGCGCGTCTGGAGCCATTCCGCGAGCAGATGCGCCACGGCGATACCGGCGCAGATGCAGTGCAACATGAAGTAGCGTTCGAGCACGAGCTGCGCTGCACGGCCGCTGTGGGCTTTGGGCAGGAAGGCGAGCATCTCCTCCGAGAAGAACGCAGGGCCAGCGACGAAGGTCACAAAGACCGCCGAGCCGAGCCAGATGGCGGCATTCAAGAGACCGAGAAAGCGGATTATTCCGAGCACGGGTGGAGGCTAGAAAGGGCTGCGGGTGTTGCCAAGCTTCGATTCAAGGACCGCGTTCCTCGCGGCGCTCACGGCCAAGTGGCTGGATAGCGGAGATTCACCCGCTGCACCACACCGGTTGAGGAACCGAAATTCACGAGCGTGGTGGTGACCCACACTGGCAGGCGCGGCGCGATGATGCTCAGGGCGTTCGGTGCGACGGGCGCGGTGATGGTCGGCGTGCTGATGTACACGGTGGGCGTTACGGAGAGATTGTTCGTCGCGTACGGTGGGCCGAAGATGACGCCGTTGCCGCCGGTCACGATGGTGGGCGTGAATCGCACGGGGTTGAAGAAGGTCGGCACGTAGGTGGTCGGCGAGGAACCGATGATCGGCAGATACGTGTACGGCAAGTAATTCACCGTCGGCCAAATCGGCGCGAAAAAGTTGTTCGTCACGCTCGCTGGATTGACGTTCGTCGTGATAGCCGTCCACAGCGGGTTCACCGGCTGATACGAGAAAATCGACGAGACCGGCAGGTAGGGATTGATGATGGTCGGCGACTGATACATCAGCGGCACGAAGAGTGGCGAGGTGAACAGCAGCGGGTCATACACCGGCTGGCCGACGAGTGTGGTGGTGTAGGTGAAAAACGACGAGTTCCCGCCCGGCGAGATGAAGGTCTGTGCCGAAGTGGTCGCGCGACCCAAGCTCAACACGAGCAGAATGACGGCGAGGAATTTCACGGTTGCCAGCTTCCGCCACGGCTCCGGTTTTCGCAAGTGTGAAATCATGCTGCGGCGTTGCGGTCGCGGACGGTTTCCTTTATCACACTGGCGATGAAAGCGCTCTTCGGCACAACCCTGTGTTTTCTCGGTTTGCTCCGTGCAGATGCCGCTGCGCCGGTTGCGGCCGACATCCCGTTTCTCGCGCCCGAGGCGGCGGCGCGGCAGATGACTGTGCCGGCGGGTTTCCGCGTCACGCTTTTCGCGGGCGAACCGGATGTGACGCAGCCGATCGCCTTCTGCATCGATGACCGCGGCCGGCTTTGGGTGGTGGAGAACCATTCTTATCCAAATTGGAATGCCGACGCTGGCAAAGATCGTGTGGTGATTTTCGAGGACACGAATGGCGATGGTCGTTTCGATCGGCGCACGGTTTTCGCCACCGGCCTCAACTACGTGACCGGCATCGAGGTCGGGTTCGGCGGCGTGTGGTTGGTGAACTCGCCGCACCTGCTCTTCATCCCCGACCGCGACGGCGACGACCGCCCCGACGGTCCGCCGGAGGTGTTGCTCGAAGGCTTCGGCCGCGAAGGCATTCACAATCTTGTGAACGGTTTCACGTGGGGGCCCGACGGCTGGCTTTACGGCGGGCACGGCGGTTCCTCTTACTCGAAGCTCGGCAAGCCCGGCACGTCGGAGGAGCAGCGCGTGCACGTGAATGGCGGCGTGTGGCGGTATCATCCGACGAGGCATGTGGTGGAGAGTTTCGCCCAGGGCACGACCAATCCGTGGGGCATCGCCTTCAACGAGCACGGCCACATCTTCATCTCGAACTGCGTGCTGCCGCACCTCTATCATATGGTGCAGGGCGGGTACTACGAGCGCCGCCGTCCCAGTCCGCTCAGCCGTCACGCCTACGCCACGCTGGACACCATCGCCGATCACCGCCACTGGGTCGGCGCGGATTGGGCGAAGTCGCGCGGCGGCGCCGATCAGCTCGCAGT
Source organism: Akkermansia muciniphila (assembly GCA_945860945.1). Lineage (GTDB taxonomy): Bacteria > Verrucomicrobiota > Verrucomicrobiia > Limisphaerales > SIAT01 > SIAT01. The sequence goes on along the minus strand of CAMASG010000009.1, from coordinate 3,401 downwards.
CGGCGGCGGTCACGCACATTCGGGCGCGATGATTTATCTCGGCGACAGTTTCCCCGATGATTATCGCGGCGTAATGTTCATGGTGAACATTCATGGAAAGCGCGTGAACAACGACATCCTCGCGCGCCGCGGCTCCGGCTACGTCGGTCGGCACGGGAAAGATTTCATGCTCGCGGCCGACCGGCGTTTCCTTGGTGTCGGCCTGCAATATGGCCCCGATGGTTCCGTGTTTCTCAGCGACTGGAGCGACCCCGACGAGTGCCACACTCGCAAGCCCGACCGCGCCACCGGCCGCATTTTCAAGATCAGTTACGGCGATAGAAAACCTGCGCTCGCGCCGGTGAACCTCGCCAAGCTCTCCGACGCCGAACTGGTCAAGCTGCAGCTCTACAAGAACGACTGGTTCGTGGCGCACGCGCGTCGGCTTCTGCAAGAACGCGCCGCTGCGGGGACTCTCGCGTCAACGGTCCGACCGGCGCTCGAGGAAATGTTGGAGAAAGAAAAAGACGCGACGAGACAACTTCGTGCGTTGTGGGCGTTGCACGTCATGAGCGCAGGGGATGAACCGCTGCGTTTGCGTTTGCTCAATCATCCACAGGAACATCTGCGCGCGTGGGCCGTGCAATTTGAACTCGAGGACAACAAAGTTTCCGAGGCGATGTTGGCCAAGCTCGAGGCGATGGCATCCGCCGAGCCGTCACCTCTCGTGCGGCTTTATCTCGCGAGCGCATGTCAGCGTCTGCCGCACGAACAGCGCTGGGTCACTCTCACTCGACTCGCCGCGCGCACGGAAGATGCGACCGACGCGAACCTGCCGCTGATGATCTGGTATGCGCTCGAACCCCTGGTGCCGGCCAATCCGCAGCGGGCGCTGGCTTTGGCTTCGCAATCCAAGTTCCCGCGGCTGCGAGAATTCGTCGCCCGCCGCCTCACCAGTCCGTGAACTGGGAGGCTTCGTTGAACTACGCTGCTTCGATATTGGGCATTCAGATTTTGAAATAGGGCTCCGCTGAATGAGCCGAACGAGAAACAGCAACGGGGAGAAACGAGTGGACTAAATCAATTCTGCGATGGGTTGGCCCACATCCAGAAGCGAGTGCGGACGACCGGTCGTGTCCATGATGGTCGTGCCGCGCGCATCGATGCCCAAGTGGCGATACAACGTGGCGAAGACGTCCTGATAATGCACCGGTCGGGAGGCTGCCTCGGCGGCGTAGCGATCGGTGCTGCCGATGACTTGGCCAGTCTTGAGTCCGCCACCAGCCATGATGCCCATCGAAACTTGCGGCCAGTGTTCGCGTCCGCCATTCGCGCTGATTCTCGGTGAGCGCCCGAACTCGCCCCACACGATAATCATCACGTCATTCAGCATCCCGCGCTCATCCAAGTCGGTCACCAGCGTGTCGAGCGCGTGATCCAGCAGCGGGCCGAGGTAGCGGATGCGTGGGAAATTGGCTTCGTGCGTATCGAAATCACCGATCGAAAGGCTCACGCAACGCACGCCGGCCTCAATGAGTCGGCGAGCCAGCAGGAACTTCTGGGCTGCTTTGGGGCTTTCCATCGTGTCACCGATGACACCAGTCCACTCGGGCGCCACGATTCTTGGCGTGTAACGGTCGAGAACTTTTGGATCTTCCTTCGAGAGATCCATCGCGTCCGCAAATTTGCCGGAGGTGAGGATGCCGAGCGAAAGTTGCGTGAACTTGTCCAACGCCGCCATGGAACCGCTGGCGTCCAGATCGCGCCGGAGGGTGTCGAGGCTTTGCTGGAGTGCGACGCGGTTTCTCAACCGGTCCACGGTCAGTCCCGGCGAAAGAGCGAGACTATCGCTGCGTCCGTAACTCTGCTTGTTGAGTTCGGCTTGCATGCCCGTCGACAACGCGAGCGGAAACATCTGCGAGATGTCTGGGCGATATGCGCCGTTCGTCAGGCCGAGAAATCCAGGCCGCGCGCTGTTGCGCACGAAAGGCCGCCCCTGCAGCAGATCCACGAATCCTGGCGCGGTGTCGCCGGACTTATCGAGGAGTTGGTTCAACGCGCAGCCCATCGCCGGACGGCCGCCCACGCCGACCAGTTCCTTTTCCTTGAACCCCGACTGGCATTGAAAAGCGTCGTGCTTCTCATCAGCGCCGACGAGTGACCGGAGGAAAACGTACTTGTCCGCGTGCGCCGCCAGTCGCGGGAGCAACTCGGTGAGATGCAGGCCGGGAATCTTGGTGCGGATGGAGTTGAACTCGCCACGAATCTCCGACGGGGCGTTCGGCTTCGGATCGATCAAGTCCATCTGCGGCGGACCGCCGTCGAGGTGGATGTTGATGATTGCCTTGTTGGATGAGCGAATCCCCGCCGCCGCCTCACCGCGCAACACGTCCGCCAGCGTCAGAGCGCCGAAGCCCAACGCGCCTGCCTTCAAGAAGCTGCGCCGCTGGATGCCCTTGCAACGGAGTCCGGAGCCGCCGTTCAGAGTGAACATGGGTTTGCTCATATGGATTAAAACTCGTGATTATGACCGCCAAAACGCACGGGAAATTCATTGGATGGCGGATTCATTGCTCCTAAACCTATGACTTCCGCCCGCACCTAACAACCTATTCCGCCAAAGGGCGCGGCCCAGTTACTTGAGCTGCAGCTCGGTCTTGGGCAGCAGTTGTTTGACTTTGGCTTGGGTCTCCGGCGTGAAGGGCGCGCCGGAAGGAACGAGGCGCATGGATTTGAGGAAGGTAAAGCCTTTGAGCAGCGCGAGGCGTTCTTCGGGGAGAGGGATGCCGCTGAGCTCCAGATGCTCCAACTGCGTGATGCTGGCGACGAGCTTCAGATCGGCGTCCGTGAGCGGCTTGGCGTTGGTGATCGTCAGTCGGCGCAGCGTGGGAATGCCTTTGATGAAGGCGATGCCTTCGGGCGTGTCGAGGCCATCTCCGAGTTGCAGATACGTCAACGGAAGTTTGGCGATCTGCTGGAGGCAGCTCGGCGTGGCATTGCGCGTGCCGATTTCCAGCCCTTTGAGTTTGGTGAGCTTGTTCAGATGAACAGCGCCGGCATCGGTGAACTTGGCGTGAGCGAGGCTGATGCTTTCGAGATTGGGGAGGTGCTCGCAGAGTTGCCGCAGCCCTTCGTCATCGATCGAGCTGCCGCGATGACTGACTTTGACGAGGCGCGTCCAGCCTTCGAACTTCGCATAGGCGTGACCTTTCATGCCTGTGCCGACGAAGGAAAATGATTCGAGATTTTTCAGCCCGGCCAGATGCGCCATTCCGGCATCGGTCAACTTGCCGTTGTTGACGAGCCTGAGCATTTTCAGATTCGTGAGCTTGCCCAGCGGCGCGATCCACTCATCGCTGAGTTTGGTCGCGATGATGTTGAGCGACTCAATCGTTTTGATGTGCCCGAGATGCTCGAAGAAA
>CAMASG010000008.1 GCA_945860945.1 Akkermansia muciniphila | reverse complement strand
ATGCCAATGGCCGAGGCGTGGCGAAGGATGAGGTTGAGGCCGTGAAGTGGTTTCGCAAAGCCGCAGATCAGGGCAAGGCCTCCGCGCAGCTCAACCTCGGGTTGATGTATGCCAATGGCCGAGGCGTGGCGAAGGATGAGGTTGAGGCTTACAAATGGTGGCTGCTGGCTGGGGCGCAGGGCAACGAAAACGCAAAGAAAAATATCCCTCTCATCGAAAAGAATCTGACGCCCAGTCAGCGTGCCGAGGGGCAGAAGCGAGCACTCGAGTTCAAGAAGAAGTAATCGCAGAAGGAGCGCGGTTCTCGCTAGCGGCTCTTGCCGTCGTCATATTTATCCCGATTCCGGCCCCATATTTATGAAGCGCCCGTTCATAATTCGGCCGCTCAGAGACTTATCTCTTCCGGGCCCGTTTCTCGCCAAGAGCGTTACGCAGTTTCTCCAGTGGCAGTGTATTGATGACATCGGCTTTGGTGAGCCAGCCTTTCCGGGCGATGCCGGTGCCGAGCCTTAGAAAACCGGCGTGCTCGAGCCGGTGCGCGTCGCAGTTGATGACGCATTTCACCCCCTTGCTCTTCGCGTATTGCCAGAGCCGCCAATCCAGATCGAAACGGTGCGGGTTCGCGTTCAGCTCAATCCACGTGCCGGTGGCCGCGCAGGCGTCGATGACGGCGTGCTGGTTCAGCGGATACGGCTGGCGCTCGAGCAGGAGGCGGCCGGTGAGATGGCCGAGCATGTGGACGAAGGGATTCTCCGCGGCGCGGATGAGGCGCTTGGTGTTGTCGGCCTCGTCGCTGCCGGCCACGTGCAGGCTGGCGACGACGACTTCCAGCTCCGCGAGCAGATCGTCATCGAAATCGAGGCGTTCCTTGAGAACGTCCACCTCGCTGCCGGCGAGCAGGCGGAAGTCGCTGCCCTGATCGGCAAGCCGCTGGTTGGTGGCGGCAATCTCTTTGAGCTGACGCCGCACGCGCTCGGCGTCCAGGCCGTTGGCTTGAAAGCTCGCGCGCGAATGGTCGGTGATCGCCCAGTAATCGCAGCCGAGCTCCTGCATGTGCGCCGCAATTTCATCAATCGTGTTCTGGCCGTCGCTCCAGTTGGAATGGTTGTGGAGCGAGCCTTTGAGGTCGGTCCACTCGATGAGCCGCGGCAGATTATTCTGTTCGCCAGCGATGAACTCGCCGTGGTCCTCGCGCAACTCGGGCGGGATGTAGGGCAGATCAAGCGCGTGAAAAATCTCCTCCTCCGTGCTACACGTCACCCGCAACGCGGGGTCACGCGTCTCCTCCGTCGATTTAAACAAACCATATTCGTTGAGGCGCAGACCGCGCGTGATGGCCCGCTGGCGCATCACGATGTTGTGCTCCTTGCTGCCGGTAAAATAGGCGAGCGCGAAGGGGAACTCCGCGTCACTCACCACGCGCAGGTCAGCTTGGATGCCGCCGGTGAGGATGACGCTGGCCTTCGTCTCGCCTTTCGCGCTCACGCTGAGAATGCCCGGCTGGCTGGTGAAAAACTCGATGACAGCCGCTGGATTTTTCGAGGAGGCGAGGAAATCAATGTCGCCAATCACCTCTTTGTTCCGACGCAAACTTCCCGCCGTGCTGCAACGGCTCACGTCCGGATGGCTGCGGAGGTTTTCGAGAATCGGCTCGGCCACGATGAACGCTTTGCCGAGATGATGTTTGCTCGCGTAGGTGCGCTTGAATTGGATTCCCTCGAGAATCTTCGCCTGCGTCTTTTCACCGAAGCCATCGAGCACGGCCACCTTCCCCGCTTTGCACGCCGCCTCGAGCGCTTCGATGCTTTCCACAGCCAGTTCGCCGTACAGCTTCTTCACCTTCTTCGGTCCGAGCCCGGGAATCTGCAACATCTCCAGCAAGCCGGCGGGGAGCGACGACTTCAGCTCCTCGTAATACGGCAGCGCACCGGTGGTGACGAGCGTGGTGATCTTCTCCTGCAACGCTTCGCCGATCCCCTTCACCTCGCCGAGACGCCCCTCGGCCACGAGTTTCTCCAGCGACTCCGGCAAGCTCTCAAGCGTGCGCGCGGCGTTGGCGTAGGCGCGGGTCTTGAAGGGATTCTCGCCCTTCAGCTCCAGCAGCACGCCGATCTCGGCAAGTATCTCGACAACTTGATCCTTATTCATGCGCGGGAGATTAACGCATTTCCGTAAACAGAAAAGCGGGAAGCGGATTTTGGATTTCAAACGCGATCAATCAGTCACTCTCCGGAGTTGAACTCGGCACGATCCGCGTTGTAAATGGGGCGATGGCAAAACGGCAGAACATCCCTGTGGCGCTGACGATCGCCGGCTCGGACTCCGGCGCGGGCGCGGGCCTGCAGGCGGACCTGAAGGCATTCGCCGCGCTCGGCGTGCACGGCGCGACCGCCGTGACCTGCGTGACAATGCAGAATCCGCGCAAGGTTTTCGGCATCCAGCCATGCCGACCGGAAGTCGTGCGCGGTCAGATCGAAGCCATCTTCGCCGAGCTTCCGCCCAAAGCGGTGAAGACGGGAATGCTCTTCAACACGGGGACGATTCGAGTGGTCGCCGATTTTTTCAAACACGGAAAACATCCACCGTTGGTCGTCGATCCCGTGATGGTGGCGACGAGTGGCGCGCGCCTGCTCAATCCGGCAGCGGTGCGGCTGTATCAACGCGAACTACTGCCGCTCGCCGCGCTCGTGACGCCGAACCTCGACGAGGCTGAGATTCTTGTCGGACGGAAACTCAAATCCGTCGAGGACCTTCGCGCCGCGGCGCGAGAGATTCACGCGCGCCACGGCTGCGCGGTCTTGATGAAGGGCGGGCACTTGCGCGACTTGAAAGAGGCGGCGGACATTTTCTGGGACGGCCACGAAGAGCTGCTACTGTCGGCGCCGTTCGTGCGCGGCGTCTCCACACACGGCACCGGCTGCACCTATTCCGCGGCCATCACCGCGCACCTCGCGCTCGGTTGTCCGCTTTCCCGCGCAGTAGAAAAAGCCAAGCAGCACATCACGCAAGCCATCGCTCAAAGCGTGAAGGCGGGGGGGCACGACGTGCTCAACAACTTCTGGAAATGAAAAAGGGGCCGCCGTGAGGCAGCCCCTTTGCGAAACATTTCGGGACGTTACTTCTTCTTGCCGTGGTTGCGGACGAAGTCAATGCACTTGGCGATGTCCGGCACGGAGTGATCCCAGTTGTACTCGTATTCGATGGAGATGTTGCCCTTGAAACCTTGGGCCTTCAACTCGTCGAGCACAGCGGCGGTATCGGAGACGCCAGTGCCGTAGATGGTGTCGTGCTGGCCGGCACCGAGCGCGGCGCGCTCCTTGAGGTGGCTGCTGATGATGCGGCCTTTGAGAATCTTGATGCAGTCGAGCGCCTTGAGGCCGGAGGTCTGCCAGTGACCGGTATCGGCACAGGCACCAATGCGCGAATCGCGATCCTTCACGAGCGCGACAACATAGTTCGGATCCCAAATCTTGTACGACTCGTCCACGACCATCTTGCCGTCAGCGCCCTTCTTCATCCGTTTGGCGTGCTGATGAAAACCAACGCGCACATCGAACTCTTTCACCATCTTCTCGATGGTGTCGATGGCGTCAGCCGACTCGGTGGTGACGGCGTAAAGCTCCATCTTTTTGGCGAACTCGAAAATCTTGCGCGCGGCAGCCTCATCCTTCGGGATGCCGACGACGCCGTAGTTCGCAGCCTTGACCTTGTGCTTCGCGAGTTTCTCCTTTACGCGCGCGATGATCTCCGGCGAAGCGTTGTGATCCCACTTCAGATTCGGCTCTTCCTTGGTGAGTTTCTGGCCGGGATAGAACTCGATGATGCGACCACCCGCTTCGGCGGTCTTCTCAATCGCCTCGAAAACACTGAAGCGGTTGAAGGAATAGGCTTGGCAGCCGACGGCGAAACCGTTGATGCGATAGTCATCGGGAATCTCCACCGCGTGGGAGAACGGCGCAGCGCCAAGGGCGAGAACGAGTGAGAGGATGTGCTTGAGCATAGTTGTGAGTTTGTGGCGGGAACCGCCGTTCCATTGAACGCGGTCATAGCAATCGCACCGCGCCATGCTGTCAAAACAAAACTCGACTCGCACGAGCGGAAAACCGACAACTCCGCCGTGGGCATCTGCGTAATTTTCAATCCCACGGCGCGCGGCGATAAAGCGCGCCGTTTCCGTCGGCAGCTCGACGCCATCGCCTCCGAGTGCGCGCTCAAGCCGACCATAGCACCCGGTGACGCCACGCGATTGGCCGCCGCTGCGGTGGCGGAAGGCTTCACCACCATCGTGGCCGCTGGTGGCGATGGCACCGTCAACGAGGTCGCAAACGGCATCGCCAACGCACCCGATGGTTTGCAGAAAACGCGACTGGGCATCCTGCCGCTCGGCAGCGTGAATGTGCTCGCGAAGGAACTCGATTTACCAACGAACCTCGCGCGCGCGTGGGAAGTCATCCAGCGCGGACGGGAGCGGCGCGTGGATCTGCCGTGGATGGAATTCGCCGGCGCGACCGGAACCGAGCGGCGCGCATTCGTCATTCTGGCGGGCGCGGGTCTCGATGCGCGCGCGGTGGAATTGGTGAAGTGGGGCATCAAGAAACGCCTCGGCACACTCGCTTACATGGTGGCCGGATGGCGGGCGTTGAACGAGGCGCGAACGCCGATGACGGTCACGTGCGGCAACACGACCATCGAATCGGCGGAGTTGGTGCTCTTCGGAAACGGCCGTTACTACGGTGGCCGACTGCCCTTCTTCGTGAAAGCGCGGATGGACGACGGCCAGTTCGACGTCTGCGTGTTCACCCGGTTTCAACGGTGGCGATTGCCCTCCTATCTCTGGGCGCTATTCCGAGGGCGGCTCGCCGAACTGAAGGGCGTCCACTATTTCCAAACCGATTCGCTCACGCTGACCAGCGGTGAACGTGTGCCGCTTGAATTGGACGGTGACGCCGTGGGCCATCTGCCGGCGAAGGTCAGCATTCAGCCGCAGGCGTTGAGACTGGTTGTGCCGTGAGCGATTCCAAGCCAGTCGGTCTCTCCTGCAAAACAGGACTTGCCTTCCGTTTATACGCTGACTAGGCTCCCACTCCTTTTTGGAAGATTGGACTTCCGAGGGCGGGTGATGAAACCCGCACGGAAAGCGCGAAAAGAACAGTTTATGTCAGTCAAAATACGTCTCAAACGGATCGGCTCGAAGAACACGCCGGTGTACCGTGTCGTCGTCGCCAACGGCCGCAGCCCGCGTGATGGCAAGTTCATCGAGGAAATCGGCACCTATCAGCCGCTGTTGAAGGGCGACAATGTGAAGCTCGACGTCGCCCGCGCCGATTACTGGATCAGCAAAGGCGCACAGCCGAGCGACACCGTCGCCAGCTTCCTGCGCAAGCTCAAGCGCGCGGTGAAGTAACCCTTCACGGGCATGCAAGCCTTTGTCGAATACGTGGTCAAAGGGTTGGTGGACCATCCCGAGACCGTCACCGTCACCCCGGTCGAGAACGGCGGGCAGACGGTTTATGAATTGCGGCTCGCGCCGGACGATGTCGGCAAGATCATCGGCCGCAAAGGCGCGACCATCCAGTCCATCCGCGCCCTCGTGCAAGTCGGTAGCGCCAAGCAAGGCAAGCGCGCGACGGTGGAGATTGTCGAGGACGGCGCGCAGAGTTGAATTTTCGCGGACGCACGAGCAGCGTCCGCCGGTGTGAGTATGAAGATCGACGTACTCACCCTGTTCCCCGAGATGTTCACGGGGCCGCTCGATGAGAGCATCATCCGCCGCGCGCGCGATTCGGGCCGGCTGGAGTTGCGGATACACAATTTGCGGGATTGGACACATGACCGGCATCGCACGGTGGACGATCGTCCATTCGGCGGCGGACCGGGAATGTTGCTGAAACCCGAACCGATCTTTGAGGCAGTGGAAAGTCTGGCGAGCGAGCAAACCCGCGTGGTGTTGCTCGGACCGGCTGGTCGGAAGTTCGACCAATCGATCGCCCGCGAACTGGCGCAGCACGAGAGCTTGCTCTTCATCTGCGCCAGCTACGAGGGTGTGGATGAGCGAGTGCGAGAGACGTTGGTGGACGATGAGTTGTCCATCGGCGATTACGTACTGACCAACGGTAATTTGCCGGCGATGGTCATCATCGATAGCGTGGCGCGGTTGCTCCCCGGCGTGCTGGGCGACGACGCCAGCGCGCACGACGAGTCCTTCAGCAACGGATTGCTGGAGTATCCGCACTACACGCGGCCGGCGGAGTTCCGCGAGTTGAAGGTACCCGATGTGCTGCTCTCCGGGAACCACGCCGAGATCGAGAAATGGCGACGCGAACAAGCGCTCGCCCGCACCACGGAAGTGCGGCCAGATTTGTTGCAGAAGTTGGAAAAGAAAGAAACCGGCGGCAACACCGCCAAAACGAAGTGAACAATTTATGAACCAGGTACTATTGGACAAAATCGAGTCGGAACAATATCGCAAGGACAAGACGGATTTCGCCGTGGGCGACACTGTGAAGGTGCACACCAAAGTCGTCGAAGGCGACAAGGAGCGCATCCAGATATTCACCGGCGTTGTCATGGGCCGTCGCGGCCACGGACTGAACGCCACCTTCACCGTCCGCCGCATCAGCTACGGCGAAGGCGTCGAGCGTATTTTCCCGACCCACTCCCCCCGTGTCGAGAAGGTGGAAGTGGATCGCAAGGGCGCCGTCCGCCGCGCCAAGCTCACCTACCTCCGCGGCCGCCTCGGCAAGGGCGCCACGGCTGTGAAGGAGAAGGAAACACGGGTCGTCGCCAAGAAGAAGTAAGTCGCGACAACGAACAGTCCCTTTCAAAAGCGAGGCCGCGAGGCCTCGTTTTTCTTTTTCCATCAATGCCCGGGCTTCCGAGGCAAACTTGATTTTTCTCCACCTCGGCGCGAACGTCGCCCCGTGCCGCGAACCGCAGCCAAATCCATCGACCGCTTCGAGTTCGAGAGCGCATTGCTGCGCGATGACATTACGCCGATTGCTGGTGTGGATGAAGCCGGCCGCGGCCCACTCGCTGGCCCCGTCGCGGCCGCCGCTGTCATCTTCCCTGCCGAATGGATCCGCGATGGATTGCCCGCCGAGTTGAAAGGGTTGAACGATTCCAAACAACTCACCGAAGCGCAACGTGAACGCTTCTTCACCGTGGTCACGGAAAACCGGGCCATCCACCACGGCATCGCCATCGTCGAAGCGGACGTCATTGATGCCACCAACATTTTACAGGCGACTCATTGCGCGATGAACGCGGCGCTCGCGCAGCTTTCTCCGGTTCCCGCGCACGTGTTGGTGGATGGCACGCGCGTGAAGACGATGCGCTTTCCGCAGACGCCGCTCGTGAAAGGTGATTCGCGCAGTTACTCCATCGCCGCCGCCAGCGTGCTCGCCAAGGTCACGCGCGACCGACTGATGCAACACTACGCTGATGAGTTTCCCCTTTACGGATTCGCCAAGCACAAAGGCTACGGCACACCCGCGCACCTCGCGGCGATCGCCCGCCATGGCCCCTGCCCCATCCACCGACGCAGCTTCGCGCCCTTCAAATCCCCGCAATCTCAACTTCGCTGACCGCAATGAATCTCTGGCAACGACTTGCCGCAATCGTGGCCGGAAAACCAAAACCGGAGAATTTACGGCGCGGTGAATTCGGTGAGCGCGCAGCGAAAAAACATCTGTGCTCGCTCGGTCTTAAATTTCTCACGGCGAATTTCAAAACGTCACGCGGCGAGATCGATCTCGTCTTTCGCGACGACGATTGCCTTGTGTTCGTTGAAGTGAAAACGCGTTCAAACGAAGACTGGTCGCGCCCTGCTGCAGCAGTCAACGCCGCCAAGCGCCGTCGCCTCTCGCTGACCGCGCTCGATTATCTGCGCCAACTCCGCCACCCGCCGCTGAAAATCCGCTTCGACATCGTCGAGGTGCTGCTCACCGATGACGCCGTCCGCGAAGTCCGCCATCTGCCGAACACCTTTGCGTTATCTGCGCCGTATCGCTACGGCTGAACAGACGGCTCGGCACACGCGGAAGCGCACTCGTCATTCGTTCGCCGCAATGGCAAAAAGATTGACGCAGACGCGACGTATTCGTAGCCTCGACCCCTCTGAGTTCCAGAGTAGCTCAATGGTAGAGCATTCGGCTGTTAACCGAAATGTTGAAGGTTCGAGTCCTTCCTCTGGAGCCATTCTTTTTCCCAGAATAAAGCTGGCGGTTGCTTATCTATTTTAGTGCAATATAGTGGAATAAGGTGGCCTCAAATGTTGTCCAACCACTGCTAGTTATCCGATCTCTTGTGAATGTGAAAACTATGTTACCTCGTCTCCTCCTCGCGTTCTTTCTCGCCGTATCACTCGTCCACGCGCAAAACGGCGACAAGCCGGATGAGAAGCAGGAATCGCGCGTGCCGAAGGAAAAAATCCCCGCTAACCCGCCGCTCAAGCCGGAAGACGCGCTCAAGACATTCAAGCTGCCGCTTGGTTTCCGCATCGAGGTCGTCGCGGCCGATCCGTTCATCGAGACACCGATCGCGATGCAGTGGGACGCCGACGGCCGCATCTGGATCATCGAAGTTCCGAGTTACATGAACACCCCGACCGCCACGGGGGAGACCAACGCCATCAACCGCATCTCGATTCTCGAGGACACCGACGGCGACGGGAAGATGGACAAGAAGACCATCTTTCTCGACAGGCTCGTATTGCCCCGCGCGCTCTGTCTGGCTAACGGCGGATTGCTCGTCTGCGAAGCGACCGCGCTCTGGTGGTATCCCATCGAAGTGGGCCTCAAGCCCGGCAAACGCGTGTTGGTGGACAAGAACTACGCGCCCGCCGGCATCAAGAATCCCGAGCACACCGGCAACAGCCCGACGTGGTTCATGAACAACTGGATTGTCTCGGCGAACCACACCTTCCGCTACCGGCGCGTGGACGAGGAATGGAAGCGCCTGCCCACGACCTTCCGCGGTCAGTGGGGCATGACGATGGATGATTGGGGTCGTCCTTTCTACAACTCCAACTCCGACCAACTCCGCACCGACCTCGTGCCGTCGGAGTATTATTTCCGCAACCCGTTCTTCCGTTCCACCGCCGGCCTCAATCAGCAGCCGATGAAAGACCAGACCGTCTGGCCGGCGCGCGTGAATCCCGGCGTCAACCGCGGCTACCAACCCGCCACGCTCAAGCCCGACGGTACGCTCAATAAATACACCGCCACCTGCGGCCCGGTCATCTACCGCGGCGATAAGTTCCCAGCCGAGTTCCGCGGCAACGCCTTTATCCCCGAGCCATCGGCCAACATGATTCGCCGCATGGTTCTCACAGAAAAGTCGGGCGAAATCTCCGGCACGAATCCCTACAAGGAAGCTGAGTTCCTCACCTCCACGGACGAACTCTTCCGTCCCATCAACGCCTACACCGGCCCCGATGGCTGCCTCTACATCGTGGATATGTATCACGGCATTCTGCAGCACCGCGTCTTCCTCACGAGCTACCTGCGCAAGCAAGCCGAGGATCGCGGCCTCGACAAAGTCATCCGCCGCGGCCGCATCTATCGCATCGTTCACCAAAGCGCAGCGCCCGGACCGAAGCCGCAGCTCGCGGCCGCCACGCCCGCCGATCTCGTCAACACCCTCGCGCATCCGAACGGTTGGTGGCGCGATACCGCGCAGCGATTGCTCGTCGAAAAATCAGCTCCCTCCACGATTGCGCCGCTCAAGCAGCTCGCCATCGCCGCGGCCGACCCGCGCGCTCGTTTGCAAGCGCTCTGGACGCTCGATGGCATGGGCCAACTCGACGCCGTCACGCTCGCCACAGCGATGGAGAAGGATGCTCACTCGAAGATCCTCGCCGCCGCCATCCGCCTGAGCGAACCCGCGCTCAAGACCGACAAGGAGAAGCTCCTGCCCAAACTCGTGTCGCTAGCCGGCACGAAAGACATCGAGATCAAAACCCAGCTCGCCTTCACGCTCGGCGAGGTGAGGGATCCGGCCGCCGAGACCGCGATGATCACCCTCGCCAAAAATGCCGCCACCAACACGCTCATCCGCGACGCGCTCATCAGCGGTCTCGCTCTGCGCGAGATGGATTTTCTTGATCGCGTCTTCGCCGATCCGTCGTGGAAAGAAAAGTTCGCCGGCGGCGACGCTTTCATCGGCACGTTGAGCAAATCCGTTTTCCAACAGGCCAAAGCCGCGAACGTGAATCGCCTGCTCGAGAAGATCACCACCTCCTCCACGCCGCAGTGGCAGACGCTCGCCGTGCTCGCCAGCCTGAATGCGCCGGGCGCAACCGTTCCCAAAGGACAGCCTGCGCCGCGCGTCAAACTCGTGAAGCTTCCCGTAGCGCCGCCCGCGCTCGACGCGCTTGAAAAATCGAGCGACAAGGCCGTCCAATCCGCCGCCAAGAAACTCGATCAGTTGCTCGTGTGGCCCGGAAAACCCGGCGTCGTGTTCCCCGTCATCCGATCGCTCACCGACGCCGAGCAGAAACTTTTCGCCACCGGCAAGACCGCTTACGAAGCCACCTGCGCGGCGTGCCATCAGTTGCACGGCTACGGGCAGGACGGCATGGCGCCGCCGCTGAATGATTCTGAGTGGGTCGCCGGTTCGACCGAGAAACTCGCCCGCATTCTCCTCCACGGCATCGGCGGGCCAATCACCGTGCAGGGCCGCAAGTGGGATATGGATATGCCCGGCCACGGCACGTTCGACGACGAGACTCTCGCCGCCGTGCTCACCTACATTCGCCGCGAATGGGAGCATCCCTACGACCCCGTCACGCCGGATTTCGTGAAAAAGGTCCGCGCCGCCACCGCTGGACGTGAGTCGGCTTGGACCAACGAGGAGCTTTCCAAACTCAAGTGACGGGAGAGTCGCGAAGTCCGTCCGCTCTTATTTTAGAAACAGCAAAGCCGCCGAATTACTCGGCGGCTTTTGCTTTGTGAGATTGCCGTGGGAACCGTTACAGCTCCGACTCGTCTTCGGCTTTCAACGTGGTGATGTGAGCCACGCCGGTCAGTTCCTGCAACTCACTCACCAACTCGCCGGCGCGGGCGGGATCGCGCATCAGCAGGCGATAGGAAATATCCACGGCTTGGTAACCTTCGTGCGTGCGCTGGCTGGCGAGCTGGATGTCGCGGCTGTGGCGATTAAGCAGTGCGCGCAGTTCCGGCAACTCCTCCAGCGAACGCGACCATTGCAGATTCAAAATCAAATCGTAGCGATGACGGCTGCCGAACGAGGTGTACCAGAGATAAATCAGGACGAAGCAGACCATCGCCACGCCGATGACGGCGGTGGAGAATTTCTGCGTGCCGCAAGACATCCCGATGACGATGGAGATGAGCACGTACGACGTGTCGAGCGTGTCGCGCAGGATGTTGCGGAAGCGGACGATGGCGAACACGGCCATCAATCCGAACGCGGTGATCATGTTGTTCGCCAACACCGCCATCACGATGGTCACGACCATCGGCGTGACGACGAGCGCGGCGACGAATGAGCGCGAATACGAAAGGCCAGCGTGCGTGATCATGTACACCCACGCCATAGTCTGGCCGAGCAGGAAGGCGAGCATCGTGCCGAGTACGAGGGCCTCTAGGTTCGAGGGACCCATCCCGTAATCGCCGCGGAGAAGAAACCATTCGTTCATAGATATGCCTGAATTGCGGGGTCGAGAGCGGCCATCTTGCGCCGCCGGACCACGTTGGAGTTGAACTGCCGGTCATCCAGCAGCGTGACCCCGTCCACGTATTTCGCGGCGGAGCATTGTTTGAAACCGAACACCCTCGTCATCTCGCCGAACCATTTCGGAAAACGACCAGTGAACTTCACCTCGAGCACGACACTCTTGCCGAAGACCATCACGGATTTATCCATCTCGGCCACGAGCCGCGCGCTGGTCTCGATGCCGCAGCGCACCTCGCGGTCCATCGTCACGCGCACGGAGTTACTATCGGGATGCACCCACGCCTCGCGCAGATAGGAAACGTGCGCTTTGGGCACGGCGTCCACTTGCTTGAGCAACTCGCTGAACCGCTGCACGGCCGCGATTGTCTTCGCATCATTGGAAATCAGATAACCGACCGGAGTCAAATGACCGCGCAACACCCAGTCCACCGCTTCGCGTCGCACGCCAGCGCGCTGCTTGAGAATGGCGTCGTTCTCGCGGCGCTTAATCTCGAAAAACACCGGTGCCTCGGGGTCGTCGTGGTAGAACCGCAGCCGGAGCTTGTAGCGATTCTTGTTGCCGTTGATCGTCTCCCAGTAGAGCCGCATCCGCTCGGAGTCGAGGTAGAGGCTGTGGACGGGATAGGAATTGTGCGGCCGACCCGCGCCGTAGTCGTCGAGCTCGAGATGCGAGCCGATAAAATCGCGCACGCGCAGAGCCGTCTCCTCGCTGATGATGTACTTCAGTTCGAACCGCTGCGCCTGGATGTGGTGGTCTTGAGCCATCTTTGCCAACTGCTTACCCTACCAACGTAGATTCTAACGACGTTCCATTGAAACAAAAATTTAACAAATCATTTTAAAAATAGTGGCGGCCTTTTCGTGCTTGCGCCAATGGCGTGTCCGTGAAAAACACTCCGTGCGATGAGCCAATACGAACCTATCCCGACGCCGTCCTTGAATCGACTGCGCGACTTATCCATCCGCTTTCTCCCCATTATCTTCTTCGGCGTGGCACTGCTCTTCGTCGCCGTGCTCTGGAGCCAGCGCTTCGGCACCGCCACCGTGGCCGCGGAGGTGGACACCATTAAAGTCCGCCTCACCGCCCCCGGCGCCGGCGTCCTCGCGCAGATGAGTGCCCGCGACCTCACCGAGGTGGCGCAGGGACAGGTCCTCGGGCAGATCTTCCTCGCCGGAGCGAACACGCCGATTGATATCAAGTCGCCGATGAAAGGCATGGTGAGCATCGTGAACCTCCAACCCGGCGAATTCGTCCAACCCGGTCAGCACCTGCTCACCATCAGCGCGGCCAAGGCCGACCGCATCATCGCCTTCCTTCGGCAACCGCTCGCCGTGACGGTGGAAGCCAACACGGAAGTGAGAATCCGCTCCCGCGCGCTCGGGCAGAAGACCGTCCTCGCCCGCGTCACCAAAGTCGGCACCGAGCTCGCGCCCATCCGCAAATCACTCCTGCCGGCGATGCACGACCGCGACGAAGTTGGCCTGCCGGTCTTCATCAGCGTTCCGGAAAACCTCTCCCTTCATCCCGGTGAGATCGTGGATGTGACCTTCCTTTCAACAAAAGCGGCGCCGGAAATCCCACCGGCAACGAACGCGCCGACCACCAACGCCCCGCCGAAGAAGTAGTCGCGTTCACTTCGTGAGCGCGAGGACGTAGCCGTGCATCGCCGCGGCGATTTCCTTCTCGTTCAGCCGCGTGTAGATCTGGTGAAGGTTCGAGCACATCCGCAGCAACATCCGCCGCGGGCTTGCCGGCACTAGAAACGCCTCGTGAAATTCGTAGCCGGTCTGCTGAAGATACTTCACGCAATCCGCCTTCGTCAGAATTCGCCCACCACCGAAAGCATCGATGTACACTTCGCGCACGGCCGTCTGATAGCGGCAGAGAAAATGCCCCGGCAAACCGATACCCGCGATGGGCAGGCACAACCGGCGCGCCACACCGAGATAGACCGTGCACATCATGAGCGGGTTGCCCGTCCGCCGATCGAGCACGCGGTTGAGATAACTGTTCTCGGGATCGTAGTAATTCGTCTCGTCGCCCACGAAGCGGAGTTGACCGAAGATCAGTTCATTGATGGTGGCGATGACCTGCTGCGGCTCATCGCTCACCGATACCTTTTCACGCAACGTGTCGGCGAAGGCGTCGAGCAATGCGCGATAAGCCGCGACGTTGATCTCGGGATAACGCGTGCGGGCGAGAAGCCAGCAGCCTTCCTCCAAATCCAAATCCTCACCATGGCGGAGACAAAATGAGAGGAAGCGGTTCTCCGCCTCGCGACGCCCGAAATGCTCCACGATCTCCGTCACGCGGCGGCGCAGACGCGGGTCGTCACTCAGGCGATAACCGCGCAGCCAATCGCGCGCCGCCGGTCCGCAAGCGAGGATTCGAGCGCGAATGGTCCGATACACAGCCGGATCTTCGTCGGCCAGCAGCGTGACCAACGCAACCCGTTCGCGCTCAGAAGGCACGGGCAGCAGCGGCTGGGATGGGTTCTCCGTGGCCACGAGAAGAGGCTCGCACGCTGGACGGCATTATTCAACGGCAAGCTTTCCACAAGCCGCGCTGATGGTTGGCGGTAACTGTTCAACGGTTGTTTACTGATAAAAATATTTTGCACCGCCGCGCGCGTTTGTTATTCTCCAAACCTTTGTTCGACCGATGAACACCAGCTACCCGAATCTACCGAACTCGCTTTACGAGCCGAAGTTTGAACACGACGCCTGCGGCGTCGGTTTCATTGCCAACATCAACGGCAAGCGCGAGCACCGCGTTCTCGAATACGCTATCGAGGCGCTGTGCAATCTCGCCCATCGCGGTGCGCTCGACGCCGACGCGAAAACCGGCGACGGCGCGGGTGTGCTCACGCAGCTCCCGCACGCCTTCTTCCGCCGCGAGGTGGAGAAGCTCGGCGGCAAGCTGGTGAAGGACACCGATATCGCCGTCGGATTCATTTTCATGCCGCGCGGCCAGAAGGAACAGATCGCCGCCTCGCGTCTCGCCGTCGAGGAAGCCGTGAAGCAGTTCGGCATCCCGACTTTCGGTTGGCGCGCCGTGCCGACCACCCCGCGCTGCCTTGGCGACAAGGCGCTGGCCACGATGCCCGAGATCCAGCAAATCCTGCTGGGACGAGCCGACGGCTGGAGCGACGCGGAATTTGAACGCTATCTTTTCCTCGCGCGCAAAGGCGCCGAGAAACGCGCCGGCGAGCTGAAGCTCGATGGCTTCTACATATCTTCCTTCTCTTCGCAGACCATTGTTTACAAAGGTCTGTTTAACGCGCCGCAGTTGCCGAAGTTCTATCCTGATCTCAAGGATCCGCTCTTCACGACTGCGTTGGCCGTGTATCACCAGCGTTACTCGACGAATACTTTTCCGAACTGGCAGCTCGCGCATCCGTTCCGCCGGCTCGCCCACAACGGCGAAATCAACACCTTGCTCGGCAACAAAAACTGGACGCGAGCCCGCGAACGCGAGCTGACCTCGAATATCTGGAAGGATCAACTCGAGCACCTCAAGCCGATCATCCAGCCCGGCGGCTCCGATTCCTCCGCGCTCGACAACGCCCTCGAGACACTCGAGCTCTCCGGCCGCAGCATTCTCCACTCGGTGATGATGCTCGCGCCCGAAGCGTGGGAGAAGATGAGCGATATGAAGCCCGAGTTGAAGGGCTTCTACCAGTATCACTCCTGCCTCAACGAGCCGTGGGACGGCCCTGCCGCGGTCGTCTTCAGCGATGGCCGCTGGGTCGGTGCCACGCTCGATCGCAACGGCCTGCGTCCCGCGCGTTACAAAGTTTACGAGGACGGCCTCATCGTGATGGGCAGCGAAGCCGGCGTCGTCGCGCTGGATGAGAAAAAGGTCGTCCGCAAAGGCCGCCTCGGTCCCGGCCTCATCATCGCCATCGACACGCAGGAGGGAAAACTGCTGGAGAACGACGAAGTCAAAGCACTCGTCGCCGGACAAAAGCCGTACGGCGAATGGTGCAAGAAGCAGGTCTTCTCGCTCACCGAACATGCGAAGCCGTTCAGCGAAAACTTCCGCCCCGTCAATCTGCTCGACCTCACCCTCCAGCAAATCACTTTCGGCTGGGACAACGAGGAACTGCGCGACGTGCTCAAGCCGATGGCGCTCGAAGCCGCCGAGCCGATCGGCTCGATGGGCGATGATTCGCCGCTCGCCTGCCTCTCCAAGCGCCCGCGTCTGCTCTACGATTATTTCAAGCAGCTCTTCGCGCAGGTCACGAATCCGCCGATCGATCCGATCCGCGAGAAGATCGTGATGTCGCTCTCCACGAGCATCGGACCACGACGTTCGTGGCTGGAAGAGACCGAGCAGCACGCCAAACTCATCCGCGTGGACAGCCCTTTCCTACTCGATTACGAACTGGAAGCGTTGCAGAACATCGACGACCCGGTGTTCAAGACCGAGACGATTTACTGCCACTTCAGCACAGAGAACGGCGCCGCGGACATGGAGGCCGCGCTCACTTCCATCTGCCAGCTCGCCGCCAAAGCGATCGACAGTGGCAAGAACATCCTGATACTCAGCGACCGTAATACCTGCGCCGAGAAGGTGCCCATCCCGATGCTGCTCGCCGTTGGCGCGGTGCATCATCATCTCATCCGTGAAGGCAAGCGGATGAAGGCGTCGCTCGTCTGCGAATCAGGCGAGGCCCGCACGGTGCACCAGTTCGCCGCCCTCGTCGGTTACGGCGCGAGCGCGGTGAATCCGTACGTCGCGATCGACAGCATCCGCCAATCCATCGAGAGCGGCGACTACGGCGATTTCACGCAGGACAAAGCCATCGCCAACTTCCGCAACGCCATCGAAAACGGCGTGCTGAAAATCATGTCGAAGATGGGCATCAGCACCATCGCCAGCTACCGCGGCGCGCAAACCTTCGAAGCCATCGGCGTTTCGGACGCTGTCGTGGACCGTTGTTTCTTCGGTACCACCACACAGGTCGGCGGCGTTTCGCTTCAGCAAATCGCCGAGGACGCTCTTCGCCGGCATCAGGCCGCTTACGGCGCGCCCGAGGCCGCGATGCTCGATGAAGGCGGCAATTACAAGGTCGCCAAAGGCGGCCGCGGCGAATTCCACGCCTTCAATCCGCAGGTGGTGCTCACGATGCACCGCTTCCTCAAGAATCCGAAATCTGAGGAGTACAAGAAATACGTCGAGGCAGTGGTCGGTCGGCAGCCGGTGTCCTACCGCGATTTGCTGCAGTTTAATTTCGCAGCCACTCCGATTTCCATCGAGGAGGTCGAGTCGATCGAGGATATCCGCCGCCGTTTCACCACGGCCGGCATGTCGCTCGGCGCGCTCTCGCCCGAAGCGCACGAGTGCCTCGCCATCGCGATGAACTCCATCGGTGGCAAGAGCAACTCCGGCGAAGGCGGCGAAGACCCCGCGCGTTATACCATCCGTCCGAACGGCGACAACGCCTGCAGCGCCATCAAGCAGGTCGCAAGCGGCCGCTTCGGCGTCACGCCCGAATATCTCGCCAGCGCAACGGAGATCGAGATCAAGATGGCTCAAGGCGCGAAGCCCGGCGAAGGCGGCCAACTCCCCGGCCACAAGGTCAGCCCGATCATCGCGCGCCTGCGCTACAGCGTCCCCGGCGTGCCGCTCATCTCGCCGCCGCCGCACCACGACATCTATTCCATCGAGGATCTCGCGCAGCTCATTTACGACCTCAAGCAGGTCAACCCGCGCGCCAAGGTCTGCGTGAAACTCGTCTCCTCCTCCGGCGTCGGCACCGTCGCCGCCGGCGTCGCGAAAGCTTACGCGGACGTCGTCCTCATCTCCGGCCACGATGGCGGCACGGGCGCCAGCCCGCTCAGTTCCATCAAGCACGCCGGCGCGCCGTTCGAGACCGGCGTGGCCGAGGCGCATCAGACGCTGATGTTGAATGATCTCCGCTCGCGCATTGTTTTGCGCACGGATGGCGGCATCAAAACCGGCCGCGACATCGT
The DNA here is from genome assembly GCA_945860945.1 of Akkermansia muciniphila. Classification (GTDB taxonomy): domain Bacteria; phylum Verrucomicrobiota; class Verrucomicrobiia; order Limisphaerales; family SIAT01; genus SIAT01. The sequence goes on along the minus strand of CAMASG010000008.1, from coordinate 31,981 downwards.
GGTCGCCGCGTTGCTCGGCGCTGAGGAATTCAACTTCGGCACCGCCGCTCTCATCGCCGCTGGTTGCGCGATGTTCCGCGTCTGCCATCTCAACACCTGCCCCGTCGGCGTCGCCACGCAGAAGGACGAGCTGCGGCTCAAGTTCCGCGGCAAGCCCGAGAACGTCGTCGCCTTCTTCACCGGCGCTGCGCAGGAAATCCGCGAGTTGCTCGCTCAGCTTGGTTATCGAAAGTTGGACGAAATCATCGGCCGCACCGACCTGCTCGCCCGCCGCCCGCTCGAAGATTTCCCCGAGGAACTGCGCGCCAAGATCGCGGCCATCGACCTCTCGAAGCTCCTCTATCAAGTGGACTCGACTGGCACCGCGACGCGCATCCACACGCGCGAACGCAACGAGCGTTTCGGCGACAGCCCGCTCGATGACAAGATCATGACCGACGCCAAGGACGCGTTGAATGGCAAGGGTTCGATCAAGCTCGATTACAAGATCAACAACATCCTCCGCAACATCGGCACGCGCGTCTCCGGCCACATCGGCTACACGCTCGGCGACAAAGGTCTGCCGCCTGCGACGGTGGATATCACCCTGCACGGCAGTTCTGGGCAGAGCCTCGGCACGTTCCTCGCGAACGGCATCCGCATCAAACTCATCGGCGAAGCCAACGACTACGTCGGCAAAGGAATGAACGGCGGCGAAATCATCGTTCGACCTCCGGACGGCATGAAGTTCGTGTGGTCTGAAAATCAAATCATCGGCAACACCGTGATGTACGGCGCCACCGGCGGAAAACTCTTCGCCGCGGGCCGCGCAGGCGAACGCTTCTGCGTCCGCAACTCCGGCGGCACCGCTGTTGTTGAAGGTGTGGGCGACCACGGTTGCGAGTACATGACCGGTGGCACCGTGGTGGTGCTCGGCGAGACTGGCCGCAACTTCGGCGCTGGCATGTCTGGTGGCTCCGCCTACGTGTACGATCCGCAGAACGCCTTCCCCGATCGTTTCAACAACGCGATGGTCGGCATCGAGCGACTCACCAACATGGATGAAATTAAACGTCTACAAGGGCTGATTTATACCCACCTCGAGCACACCGAATCGCCCCGCGCGAACGAGATTCTCAAGAATTGGAAAGACGCCGCGAACCACTTCTGGCGCATCGTGCCGCACCCGGCCGAGGCAAAGCCCGCCGCAAAGCCGGTCCACGAACTTCAGGCTGAGAAGGCCAAGCCGACGCCCGCCGGCGGCTTCTAAACGCTCACTCATTCAAACAAACAAGCCCCGACAACCTCGGGGCTTGTTTGTTTCTATACCCGCTGTTCGTTTTCTCTCGAGTCCTCCCCTTGCGCGGACTCGCGGCGCGGTTATATTGCGCCGCCCATCACACTTCTTATGCAAATCACCAAACAACTCGCCATCTTCCTCGACAATATACCCGGCACACTGGGACGTGTCTGCGACGCGCTCGCCGAAGCTAAGATTAACATCTACGCCGTTTCCACCAGCGATACCATCGACCATTGCGTCGTGCGCTTGGTCGTGAGCGACCCGCGCAAAGCGCTACTGCTCTTCGAGGAACACGGCACATTGGTGGTCGAGGACGACGTGCTGATGATCCAAGGAAGCAATCAACCCGGTTCGCTTTCCGCCATCGCCAATCGACTCGCTGCCGCCAAGGTGAACATAGACTACTGCTACAGCGCCACGCATCCTGATGTGAAAAAGGGCCTCCTCATCATCCGCACTTCCGACGCGAAGAAGGCGCTCAAAACACTGAGCAAGTGATTCGCTGAATCGGCAACCGCGGTCATCGCTGTTCTTCTTCCTCAACCTTTACACCACTTCGCTGCGTCTCTATTCTGTCACGCTGTGATGGTGACGACAAAGACACGTGTGCTGGTTGGAATGAGCGGCGGAGTGGATTCCTCCGCCACTGCCGCGCTTTTGAAGGAGCAGGGCTACGATGTCGTCGGCGTCACGCTCAAGCTCTGGCCCCAGGATTGCGTCTCGCGCGCTGAGGATAAGTGCTGCGGTCCGCAAGCCGTCACCGACGCCCGTGCGGTCTGCCATCAACTCGGGGTCCCCTACTACCTCGTGGACGAGGCGGCGGAATTTCAGAAACAGGTCATCCAATATTTCGCCGCCGAGTACAAAGCTGGGCGCACGCCGAACCCGTGCGTGATGTGCAACCAGCATCTCAAATTCGGTACGCTCATATCCCGGGCCGATCAACTCGGCGCGCGCTTCATCGCCACCGGCCACTTCGCGCGCATCGAACCGAGCGCCGACAGCACGCGGCATCTGCTCAAAAAAGGCCGCGACCCGCGCAAGGATCAGAGTTACTTTCTCTTCTCCCTCCGACAGGCGCAACTTTCCCGCGCCATGTTTCCGCTTGGTGAAAAAACCAAAGCCGATACGCGCGAAGTCGCTCGGAATTGCCAACTCAAGACCGCTGAGAAAGAGGAGAGTATGGAAATCTGCTTCGTGCCGGATAACGACTACGGTGGTTTTTTGCAGAAGGCTGGCCTTGCCCAAAAGCATCGCGGCGATATTGTGGATCTCCACGGCCGCAAAATCGGCGAGCACGACGGCATCGAATTCTACACCATCGGCCAACGTAAAGGCCTCGGCATCTCTTCGCCAAAACCGCTCTACGTGGTGGACCTTGATGCTGCCAATAATCGCGTGGTCGTCGGCGACGAATCGGCGCTCGAGCGCGACACATTCGAGGTGGAGAACTGCAATTGGATTCCATTCGATGTGCCGCCCGAAACCATCGAGGTCACAGCCAAAATCCGTTACAATCATCCCGGTACGCCGGCCACCATCACGCCCACGACCGGCGGCGCGCGTGTGAAACTCCACGAGTCGCAGCGCGCCATCACGCCCGGCCAAGCGTGCGTTTTCTATCAAGACGATCTCGTGGTGGGCGGTGGCTGGATTCGCCGCTGACATTCGCGAGGCAGGTCGGCTCACGCAGTTTTATCCCACCTCTTTTTGACGCCCTTTGTCGCGCAAGCGATTGTGCCAGCTTAAGCAACTTCAGCAACGTACTCGCAGGATTCGTCTGCTGCGCCGTTTCGCCCACCCTTTGCAATCGCCGCCATCGGCCTTAAGTTTTCAATGGGGTAAGAGTTCAACCAAGGGAAGGGAGAAAGTTATGAATCACATCTACACGACAATCACCGTGATCGTATTCGCGCTGCTGTCGTTCGTGCACCTGCTACGGCTAGTGCTGGGCTGGGATCTCTCCATCGCCGGCACCGTGCTCCCAATGTGGGCGAGCGTGCTGGGCCTGTTGATTCCGGGTGGGTTGGCGCTGATGCTCTGGCTGAAGACGCATCCTATCGGAGCCTAAATCTAACCGCCACAAGGGAAAAACACGGGTAGGCGGCCGCGACTCCTGCCTGTGTTTTATGCCTTCCGCCGCCAGAGCGCGACGAACATGCCATTACCGCCGTGCGTCTGCGGCCAGAACCAATGCCGGCTCTGCGGCTCCGCGGCGCGCGTGAAAGGGGATGGCGCAGGAAGCGGTTCGAATTCGGGAAACGCGCTTTCAAACGATGATGCCACTTCCTCCGTCTCCGCGCGCGCGAGCGTGCAGACGGCGTAAACGAGTCGCCCGCCCAGCTTCACACTCGCCGCCGCGTGCGCGAGCAGTTTGCGTTGGATGTCCGCCAGTTCGAGCACGTCAGCAAGTGTCGTCGTCCAGCGCGCGTGCGGATTCCGTTGCCACGTACCGAGGCCGCTGCATGGCGCGTCCACCAGTACGCCATCGAACTTCGTCTTCGTCGGCAACTTCGCGCCGCCATCCCAGACCGCCGCGCGGTAGTTGAAACACTTCGCGCGCGCCGCACGTTGTTTCAAACGCTTGAGCCGCCACTCGGCACGGTCGCTCGCCCAGATCAATCCCTTGTTCTGCATCAAGTCAGCGAGGTGAAGCATCTTGCCGCCCTCGCCCGCGCAGGCGTCCCACCACGTTTCGCCCGATTGCGGATTGCAGAGAAAACCAACCGCCTGCGACGTGATGTCCTGCAACTCGAACTCGCCAGCGTGAAATTCCGGTATGCGAAACAGGTCCTCCTCGCCCTCATATAACACCGCGTCTGGAAGGCTGCCCGCACTTGCCGCATGAAGATTGAGAGCCAACTCCCCCGCTCTCCCCGGCCGCGCGCGCAGCCAGATTTTTGGATTGGACTGCAACGTCCGCACCCACGCTGCTGACACTTCGATTTGTTCGCGCGCCCATTCCGGAATGGTTTTCTGCAACAGCTCGGAGTCTGAAACCGACGCGGTGCTTCGCTCGAAACGAGCGGCGATCTCCAGCGCTTGTGTGATTCGCTGTTCCAACGAGGCGTTTTCATCGGTCCAACCTAGCCAACGGAAATGAGCGAAAACGCCGCGGCTCACTGCGCCCGCATCACTCCGCGCCAGACCGTGCGCCGCTTTAAACTCCACGCGCAGCACCGCGTCAGCCGGATGCTCGCGACTCGCCTTCGCCACCACCTTCGCGGCCAATTGGGTCAGCTTCAATATCACTCCCCTATCTCAACCTTCTCCGCGGCTGCTGGCAATTCTCCTCTTTCGATTCCACTCCATCCCCGCTAGTTTTTAGGGATGTTGTCGGAAGCCGATACTATCGCCCGCCTCTGCACCGCCTGCGGCCTCTGCTGCAACGGCGTGCTCTTCGCTGATGTGGAGTTGCAGGCCGAGGACGATGCGAGCGCTCTGGAAAAGCTCGGTCTTCCTGTGAAACGGTTGAAGACGAAAACCAAGATGCCGCAACCGTGCGCAGCTCTCAATGGCTGCCTCTGCCGCAACTATGCCCAACGCCCCAGCCGTTGCCGAACATTTGAATGCCTACAGCTTTTGAAAGTGAAAAGCGGCGAGACGGCTCCCGACAATGCGCTGACGCACATCCGAAAGGCCCGTCAACTGGCCGAACGCGCCGAGCATTTCCTAAAAGAACTCGGTCACAACCACCCCAAACTTTCCTTGAGCCAGCGTTATCGCCGCTGTGTTCGCGACGCCGAAAACGGCGGCTGGAGAACCGAGCAACTCGAGACGCTCGCCGAGCTTCAGATGATTGTGCACAAACTCACTGCCATGTTGCAGCGGGAGTTCTATCCATAAAAGCAAATGGACCGGATTTGCATCCGGCCCACGCTGAACTGAATGGCGACTACGTCACGCCTGCGCCACGAGTTGGCGCAGGACGAACGGCAGGATGCCGCCGTGTTGGTAGTAATCAATCTCGATGGGCGTATCGATGCGGCAACGGACGCTCACGTTTTCCACAGCGCCATTCTTGCGCGTAATCTTGAGCGTGAGGTCTTGCTGCGGCTTGATGGACGCGTCGAGGCCGACGATGTCGTAGGTCTCCGTGCCGTCGAGCTTGAGCGTCTGCGCGGTAGTGCCTTCCTTGAATTGCAGCGGCAGCACGCCCATGCCAACGAGGTTGCTGCGGTGGATGCGCTCGAAGCTCTGCGCGACGACGGCCTTCACACCGAGCAGGTTCGTGCCTTTCGCAGCCCAGTCGCGCGATGAACCGGTGCCATATTCCTGTCCGGCGATCACGATGAGCGGCATGCCCTTCGCTTGATATGCGATGGCCGCGTCGTAGATGGACGTCTTCACGCCATCAGGCCCGATGGTGTTGCCGCCTTCTTCGCCGCCGAGCATCAGGTTTTTGATGCGCACATTGGCGAAGGTGCCGCGCGTCATGATGCGGTCATTGCCGCGTCGCGAGCCGTAACTGTTGAAGTCGGCGAACTCGACACCGTTGTCGCCGAGGAATTTTCCGGCGGGCGAACTCTTCTTGATCGCGCCGGCGGGCGAGATGTGGTCGGTCGTCACGCTGTCGCCAAAAATGCCCAGCGGACGCGCGCCGGTGATCGGCTTGATGCTTCCCGGCTGCATCGAGAAATTCGTGAAGAACGGCGGCTCTTGGATGTAGGTGCTCTTCGCGTCCCACTCATACACGTTGCCGATGCTGGACGGGATCTCGTTCCACTTCGGATTTTGCGCGGCGAAATTCTTGTAGAGCTTGCGGAAGATTTCCGGCTTGAGCGCGCTCTGCATCGCGTCGCGGACCTCCTGCAACGTCGGCCAGAGATCGGCGAGATAAACCGGCTCGCCGTCTTTGCCAGTGCCGAGCGGTTCGCAGCCGAGATCAATATCCACACGGCCCGCGAGCGCGAACGCGACGACAAGCGGCGGCGACATGAGGAAGTTCGACTTCACGTTCTGATGCACGCGCGCCTCGAAGTTGCGGTTGCCGGAGAGCACGCTAGCCGTGACGAAATCGTTCTTCACCACGGCATCCTCGATGGCCGGATCGAGCGGGCCGGAGTTGCCGATGCACGTCGTGCAGCCGTAGCCGACGGTGTTGAAACGAAGCTTGTTGAGATACGGCGTGAGGCCGGTCTTCTTGAGATAATCGGTGACGACACGCGAGCCGGGCGCGAGCGACGCCTTCACGGCGGGATTCACTTTCAGCCCGCGCTCAACGGCTTTCTTCGCGAGCAAACCGGCGGCGAGCATCACGCTCGGGTTGCTGGTATTCGTGCAGCTCGTGATGGCGGCGATGACCACGGAGCCGGTGCCGATGCTCGCCTTCTTCTTTGAAGCCATCTCGACTTTCACCGACTTGCCGAAGACCTGCCGCGATTTGCCAAAACCGTTTTCAGCGACGGGCCGCTGCACGGCGTTGAAGAATTCGCGGCGCAGATTGCCCAACTCGATGCGATCCTGCGGACGCTTCGGTCCAGCGACACTCGGCTTCACGCTACTCAAATCCAGCTCGACGACTTGCGAGTAATCAATCTGGCCCGCTTGCGGAATGCCCCACAGACCTTGCGCTTTGTAATAATTCTCGTAGAGCTTGCAGTGCGCGTCGCTGCGGCCGGTGGCGCGCAGGTAATTCACGCATTCCTCGTCGATGGGGAAAAAGCCCATCGTCGCGCCGTATTCGGGCGCCATGTTCGCAATGGTCGCGCGGTCCACGAGCGGCAACGCCGCCGCGCCCGGACCGAAGAACTCCACGAACTTGCCGACGACCTTCGCCTTGCGCAGCATTTGCGTGACGGTGAGCGCGACGTCGGTGGCGGTGACGCCTTCGCAAATCGCGCCGCTCAGTTGAACGCCCACGACATCGGGTGTGAGAAAATAAACCGGCTGACCAAGCATGCCCGCCTCGGCTTCGATGCCGCCAACGCCCCAGCCGACGATGCCCAGTCCGTTGATCATCGTGGTGTGCGAGTCGGTGCCGACAAGCGTATCGGGATAGTAAATGGTTGAGAGTTGAGAGTTGAAAGTTGATGGAGAAGACAGCACGCCTTTGGCGAGGTATTCGAGATTCACTTGGTGCACGATGCCGATGCCGGGTGGCACGACCTTGAAGGTGTCAAACGCCTGCATGCCCCATTTGAGGAACTGGTAGCGCTCGCGATTGCGGCTGAACTCCAGCTCGAGATTGCGCGCCATCGAATCGGGCGCGCCGGCGAAATCCACCTGCACCGAGTGATCCACGACGAGATCCACCGGCACGAGCGGCTCGATGATCTTCGGATTCTTGCCGAGCTTGGCGACGGCGGTGCGCATCGCCGCAAGATCCACGAGCAGCGGCACGCCGGTGAAATCCTGCAGCACGATGCGCGCGACCACGAACGGGATTTCCGCCGTGCGCGTCTCGGTCGCCTTCCAGTTCGCCAACTCCTTCACGTTCGCTTCGCTGACTTTTTTGCCGTCGCAGTTGCGCAGCACCGATTCCAGCACGAGGCGGATGGAGACCGGCAGACGCGAGATGGGGCCGACACCGGCGGCTTCCAATGCGGGCAGCGAATAAAACTTCCCCTGCTTGCCATTGCCGAGGTCGAATTTCTGGAGCGAGTTGAAAAGGTTGTGGCTCATATCAAAATCAGAATCGGATTCTGAGCAAAAGAAACTTGGAAGCGCAAAAGAAAAACGGGCGAAACAAAAGTTTCGCCCGTTCGAGAGTGTTGTGGAATTGACGTTACTTCAGCTTGGCGAGCGTCTCTTTGATCGCGGCGAAGTTCGGCAGATCCTTCACGGTGGCTGTCTGCTCGGCGTATTGCACGACGCCGGCCTTGTCCACGACGAACGCGGCGCGCGCGCTGGTCGAGCCGAAGCCGGCAATCAGTCCGCCCAGATCGTTGATGAGTACGCCGTAGTCCGTGGACGTCTGCTTGTTCAAGTCGCTGGCGAGCGTGATGCCGATCTTCTCCTTCGTCGCCCACTGTTCCTGAGCGAACGGGCTGTCCACGCTGATGCCGATGACGGCGGCGTTGAGGTCATTGTACGCACTCAGTCCGGCGGTGATATCGCACAACTCGGCGGTGCAAACGCCGGTGAAGGCGAGCGGCACGAAGAGAATCACGGTGCTCTTCTGGCCGAAGTTGGCGCTGAGCTTGACGTCGGAGACGCCTGCGGCGTTCTTGCTTTTGAGGGTGAAGTCGGGGGCTTTGGTTCCAACGGCGATAGGCATAGTCAGTTTTGGTTGAGGTTGTTCCCTGCGTTGCAGGGATTGGTTTTATAAACGCGACCGAGAAAGGTGTCAAACCTCCTCACGCCGCGACTCAATGCACCGAGGCAATTTTTGGACTTACTTGAAGACGGCCTTCACCACGCCGTCGGTGAGATCCAAGAGCGGCGCGGGATAGAGGCCGAGGAAGAGCATTCCTGCGATGCATGCGTAGAGGGAGAGGCGCGCGGGCAGCGAAAGGGAGATGGGCGAAAGGTCAGCGGGGGCTTTCGACCAGAAGATCGCCTTCACCACGCCGAAGTAGTAGTAGAGCGAGATTACGACGCCTAGGATGCCGACGGCGCCCAGCGTGTAGTAGGCGGAGTGGAAATCCGGGTTGCTGGCCGATTCGACGACGGCTTTCAGCAGGAGGAATTTCCCGAAGAACCCCGCGAGCGGCGGCACGCCGGCGAGGGAGACCATCGCCAGCGTCAGGCTCGTGGCCAGCAGCGGCGAGCGTTGGTGCAAGCCGGCGAGGACGCTGATGTCTTCGTCCTGCGTCGCCGTGTAGCGCATCACGATGCAGATGACGAGGAACGCGGCGAGCACGGTGAAGAGATAGCCACCGAGGTAATAGAGGATGGCCGAGATGCCATTGAGGCTCAGTGCCGAAAGGCCGAGGAGCAGGAAACCCGCGCTGGCAATGCTCGAATAGCCGAGGAGTCGCTTGATGTTCCGCTGCGGAATGGCGCAGAGGCTGCCGTAGAGAATGGTGATGCCCGACACCGTCATCAGCAGTTTGGCGGAATGACCGGCGAGGTCCGGCACCGCGGTGAGCAGGACGCGCAGGAGGAGCACGACGCCCGCCGCTTTGGAACCGACGGCGAGGAACGCGGTGATCGGCGCGGGCGCGCCTTGATACACATCGGGCGCCCATATCTGCATCGGGACGGCCGCGATCTTGAAGCCGAGGGCGACCATCACGAACACGATGCCGAGCAGGAAGAGTCCTTGGTGGGCGAGGTCGTGGTTGGCCTCAATGCCCTTCGCGATTTCCGGGAAAGACATCGTGCCAGACGTGCCGTAGATTAGCGCGATGCCGAAGACGAGAAAGCCGGAGGAGAGCGCGCCGAGGATGAGATACTTCACGCCCGCTTCGAGCGAGGCTTGCCGCCCGCGCTGGAAACTGGTCAGAACATAGAACGTCACGGTGATCAACTCGATGGCGACGAACAGCATCACGAAGTTGTTGGCGGACGCGGCGAACATCATCCCCGCCAGCGCGAACAGTACGAGCGCGTAGAACTCCGAGATGCCGGACGCAATGCGGTCGGCGAACTCGGTCTGCATCACCAGAACGAGAATGGCCGCGACGAGGAAGAAGCGCTTGAAAAAGAGCGCGAGCGGATCGAAAACGTAGCCGCCGCTGAAGCCGGTCGCATCCTGCGGCATCGGCACGACGAAGGTCGCCACCAGCACCAAGAGCAGCGAGAGAGCGGCGGCGAGGCCGAGGCCACGCTTGCGCTCCGGGGGCGTCCAGAGGTCGAGCATCAACAGGCCCAACCCGAGCAGGATCACCGCAATCTCGAATCCAATTAACGAGGCGTTCATTGCTTAGTTCTTCACGCCGACGGTCACGGACGGTTTCAACACGGCCCGAGCGTCCTTCACGATTTGTTTTGCGACGGGCTCAATCTTCTTCGTCAACAGCACAGGGAAAAATCCGAAGAGCAAGAGCGCGCCGATCAGGAGCGCGAACGGCAGCCGACACCAGAGCGTGGAGGCGTCCTGCGCCGCGTGCCACTGCTGCGGGAGCGGGCCGTGCAGGATGCTCCGCACTGCGCGCAGCATGTACACCGCGCCGATCACGAGAGCGCCCCACGCGGCGAGGATGGTCACCACGCGGAACTCCGTCCACGCGCCGAAGAAGATGAGCGCCTCGCCGGCGAAGTTGGCGAAGCCCGGGAGCCCGCAGCCGGCCATCGCGGCCATCACGAACGCCGCGCCGAAGAACGGCATCTGGCGCAACAGACCGCCGAGCTTCTCCATCTCCAGCGTCTTGGTCTGTTGGTAAAGATAACCGCTCAATCCGAACGACAGCGCGGCGAGGAATCCGTGCGCGATCATCACGAGCACCGCGCCGGTGATGCCGAGGACGTTCAGGCTGGCGATGCCGAGGAAGACGAAGCCCATGTGCGCCACGCTGGAGTTGCCGATGAGCAGGTTCAGATCCTTCTGCTTCATCGCGACGAGGCCGCAGTAAAGAATGTTCCCGAGGCAAAGGAAAGCGAGCCACTGCATCCACATCGCCGCGCCCTCGGGCATCATCGGCAGCGCGATGCGGATGAGACCGTACAAGCCGAATTTCTTCAGCACGCCGGCGTGAAGCATCGCGGTGGCCGTCGGCGCCGCGCCGTAGCCGAGCGGGGCCCACGTGTGGAACGGCCAGAGCGAAACGAGAATGCCGAAACCGAAAAGCAGCAGCGGGAAGATGAACTGTTGTGCGGAGCCATCCATCGCTTGCGCGCGGAAATGCGCCGTCATCGTGACGAGGTCGAACGTGCGTTTGTCCTCGGGCATTTGCAGGTAGAGCGCGAGCAGACCGATCAGCGCGAGCAGCGCGCCGAGGCTCAAGTAGAGCGTGATCTTGAATGTCGCGTAGTCCTTCTCCTCACCACGGCCCCAGATGCCGATCATGATGAACGTCGGCACGAGCGCGAGTTCGTGGAAGAAGTAGAGGAAGAACACGTCCAGCGACGCGAACGCGCCGAGGATACCGCCGGTCATCACCAGCAGCAGGATGTAAAACTCCTTCTCGCGCTCCTTGATTTCCCACGAGCAGCAGCACGCCGCGAACGCGACCAGCGCGCCCATCAACACGAGCCCCACGTTGAGGCCGTCCACACCAACGTGGTAGCTGATGCCGAGCGACGCCACCCACGGCAGGATTTGCACGAACTGAAAATCCGTCGCCAACGCCGTGTCGAACTTCACGAACATCACCACCGCGAGCACGGCCGAGGTGAAGGTCGCCGCCAACGCCACGAGGCGCGTGAGGAAACGAAAGTTGCGCGGCACGAAGGCGAGCACCAGCGCCGCCAACAACGGCCAACCGAGGATGTGTGTCAGGAGTGACATGTTTCGTTAGCGCAAAACCACATAGAGCAGCACCACCACACCGGTCACGAACAGGAAGGCGTAGGTCTGCAGATTGCCCGTCTGGAGCAGGCGCAGTGCCCTGCCCGTCAACTCCGTCGTGCCGTGCGCGCCGCGAACGGCGAGGTCGGCGATGATCCAGCGGTCGAACCAATCCGCCGCCGTCGCCAGCGCTTCCTGCGTGCAGGCGATGATCTTCGCGTACAGCTCGTCGAAATAAAACTTGTTCCGCAGCAGGCTCGCAAGACGCGAGGACGCGGCTGGGATCGGATCGCTCAACGCGTTCGCGTACAACTTCCACGCGGCGAACAGGCCGATGAGAAACGCGCTGAGGCCGAAGATCACGGCGACGTTGTGATTGCCCAACGCCGGCTTGCCGAGCACGTCGGCGTAGCGCTCATCAATGCCGATGAAGCCGGCGACAACCGTCAGCACGGCGAGGAAAATCAGCGGCCACGTCATCACCGCCGGCGACTCGTGCGCGTGGTCGCGCGCCTGCGATTTGGCCGGTCCAGTGAACGCCACGAACACGAGGCGGAACATGTAGAACGTGGTGAGCAATGCCACAAACGCGGCGACAGCGAAGAGCGCTTGATTCTTGCCGAGCGCGAGCGCGAGGATTTCGTCCTTGCTGAAATAACCGCTCAACGGCGGGACACCGCAGAGCGCGAGCGTGGCGACGAGGAAGGTCCAGAACGTGATCGGCAGTTTCGCCTTCAGCCCGCCCATTTTCCAGATGTCCTGCTCGTGATGCAGCGCGTGGATGACCGAACCGGCGCCGAGAAAGAGCAGCGCCTTGAAGAACGCGTGCGTGGTGAGGTGATACATCGCGGAGGCCGGTCCACCGAGGCCGACGGCCATCACCATGTAGCCGAGTTGCGAGAGCGTAGAATAGGCGAGGATACGTTTGATGTCGCTCTGCTGCACCGCCATCAATGCCGCGAGGAGCGCCGTGCCGCCGCCGATCCACGCGATGACTGAGAGCGCATCCGGCGTGAAAAGGAAGAACACGCGGCAGAGCATGTACACACCCGCGGCCACCATCGTCGCCGCGTGGATAAGCGCGGAGACAGGCGTCGGGCCTTCCATCGCGTCCGGCAACCAAACGTGCAGCGGGAACTGGGCGGATTTGCCGACGCAACCGCAGAAGACGAGCAGACCGGCGGCGGTCGCAGCCGTGCCGAGCGCCGCAGGATTGGCCTTCAACATGTCGTCGAGCGTTCCGAAGTTAATCGAGCCGAGCGTGGACCAGACGAGCAGGATGCCGAGCAGGAAACCGAAGTCGCCCACGCGGTTTGTGAGGAACGCTTTCTTGCAGGCTTCAGCTGCGGAGGGCCGTTCATACCAATGGCCGATGAGCAGGTAGCTCGACACGCCGACCAACTCCCAGAAGATGAACATCTGGACGAAGTTCGTGGCCAGCACGATTCCGAGCATCGAGAACATGAACAGACTCAAGGAAGCGAAGTAGCGCGAGACAGCGCGGTCATCGTGCATGTAGCCGAACGAGTAGATGTGAATCGCGCTGCCAACGCCGGTGACGACGAGGAGCATCAAAATGCTGAGTTGGTCGAGCTTGATTCCGAAATCAACGTAGAGATTGCTGACGTGCAGCCACGGGAGATTGAACGTCTCCGGATTTGGCAGCGTCTCGCCCGAGAGCTTCACAAAGAGGACGACGCTGAGCGCGAAGCTGGTGATCACGGCCGCGATCGAGAGCGCGGCGCTGGCGGTTTTGTTCCGTTGCGTGAAAAAGGTGATGACCACCGCCGCCGCCAGCGGCAGGAACAAGATGAACCAAGGCAGTGCGTGGATGTTCATCAGAGTTTCAGTGTGGTGAGATCTTCCACGTGAGCGGACCGGCGCTTGCGATAGAGAGCGACGATGAGCGCGAGGCCGACGGCAACCTCGGCCGCAGCGACGGTGATGATAAAGAAGACCATCAACTGTCCGTCGAGATTGTTATTGAAACGCGAGAAGGCGACGAGCGCGAGATTGGCCGCGTTGAGCATCAGCTCGAGACCCATGTACATGATGAGCAGATTGCGCCGCACCACCACGCCGAGCAGTCCGAAGCAGAACAGCAGTCCGCTCACTATCAGATATTGTTCGAGTCCGATGTTCACTTCAGATCCTTTTTGCTCAACAGAATCACGCCGACCATCGCCACAAGCAACAGCACGGAAACGATCTCAAACGGCAGCAGATACTCCGTGAACAGCGCTTTGCCGAGGGCAGCGGTGTCCGATCCCTTCACCGCGGTGAGCTTCAATCCCGCGCCCACCTTCGACTCACGGATGGTGCTGAAGAGAATGAAGCCGAGGCCGATCACCGACACGCCGCCGAGCGCGATGGCGAAGCGGTTGAAGCGGCGGCGCTCCTCTTCCTTGATGTCCAGCAGCATGATGACGAAAAGGAACAGCACCATCACCGCGCCGGCGTAAACGAGGATCTGCACCGCCGCGAGGAAGAACGCCTGCAGCAGCACGAACAGACCGGCCATCGAGATCATCGTCAGCACGAGGAACATCGCGCTGGTGACCGGATTGCGGCTGAACGGATTCGCGACGCAGAGGAAAGCGAACAGCAGCGTCAGCGCGGCGAAGATGTAGAAAAGTGCGTTCTCCATTTCGTTCAGCCCTTCACCGGAAATGTCTCCTGCTCCTTCGCTTCGTCGAGCTTGTGCTTCCATTTCTGGACGCCCGCGTGCGTGCCGCCGAGCGCGAGGAGCTTCTCCTTATCGTAAATCATTTCGCCGCGGCTCAACCCAGTAAGCGAGTAATCGCGCTGCAGGAAGATGGCTTCCTCCGGACAAACCTCCTGGCAGAAACCGCAGAAGATGCAGCGCAGCATGTTGATCTCGAACTCCGCCGGCATCTTCTCCGCGTTCGCGCGCTCGGCCGGCTTCCCGCTCGATCCCGGCGGAATGATCTTAATCGCTTTGGGCGGGCAGACGAATTCGCAGAGTTGGCAGGAGACGCATTTCGTGTCGCCCGATTGGTCTCGCACGAGATAAGGCGCGCCGCGATAGCCCTCAGGCACCACCCACTTCTGCTCCGGATACTCCATCGTGACCTTCTTGCCAGCGAAGAAAGTGCGGCTGAAATGCCGCCACGTCACCTGCAGGCCGCTCAGCAGCGCCGGCAGATAGAGGCGTTCCCAGAAACTCAGATTGGCGCGTTTGACAATCATTGATCGGCTTTCATTTTGCGTGCAGGGCCCACAGCACCACAGCCGTCACCACGATGTTCGCCAGCGCGAGCGGCACGAACCGGCGCCAGCCGAGGTCCATCAGCTGATCGTAGCGGAAACGCGGCAGCATCCAACGGACCCAGATGAACACGACCATCAGCACCAGCATCTTCGTCACGAAGATGCCGATGTGCGCGAAGCCCATGACGAGCGTCGTCGCCGGTTGGTCGAGTCCCGCGAAGGGCAGCGTCCAGCCACCGAAGAACAGCACCACCATCATCGCCGAAGCCGCAATCATCGCCGTGTATTCGCCGATGAAGAAGAGCGCGAACTTCATCGAGCTGTATTCTGTGTGATAGCCGCCGACCAACTCCGTCTCCGCCTCCGGCAAATCGAACGGCAGACGGTTCGTTTCGGCGAACGCCGACACGAGGAAGATGACGAACGCAATCGGTTGCTTGAACACCAACCACGCGCCGTCAGCTTGATAAGCAATCACCTTCGAGAGATTCAAATCGCCCACGAGCATGAAGAGCGGAATCACGCTCATCCCCATCGCAATCTCGTACGAGATCATCTGCGCGCTCGAGCGGATGCCGCCGAGGAACGAGAACTTCGAGTTGCTGGCGTAGCCAGCCAGCACGAGACCGTACACGCCGAGCGAGACGATGCCGAACGTGTAGAGGATGCCGACGTTCAAGTCGGCGATCACCATCTTCTGCGCGCCAAGCGTCGAGCCGAACGGAATCACCGCCAGCGCAAGCATCGCCGGGACCACCGCGATAGCCGGCGCGAGCCAGAAATAAACTTTGCGCACATGCGCCGGCGTGAAGTCTTCCTTCAGAAAAGATTTTAGCCCATCGGCCAGGGGGTGGAAGATGCCAAGCCGCACGAGGAACGGCCCCACCACCGGCAGATACTTCACGAAAAAAGGCGCGGCGCGATTCGGCCCAACGCGGTCTTGGATGAACGCCGAAACCTTGCGCTCGACCAGCACCGCGTAGGCCACGATCGGCATCACGGCGAGGAAGATGACGACACATACCTTCAGCATGCTGAAGATGGCGAACTGCATCGTCGGATTCAGTTGGTTGATCCAATCCATCTTAAATCAATCGTTGTTTGCCGCGCGGCTCAAATCGGCACCGTCACACCCGTATCGCCCAGCTTGGCCCACTCGAGGCCAGCGAACGCGGGCACTTCCTTCGCCATCTGGTTGAACAGACCCTCGATGCTCGAGAATCCGTTCTGGCCGGTCACGTTGTGGACCAGCTCGTGCAGAACTTCCCACTCAGACCGCGCGTCACCCTTCGGCTCGACCGCTTTCATAAACTTCTGCACGCGGCCTTTCACATTCGTGAACGAACCGCGCTTCTCCGCGTGAGCGCAACCGGGCAGAAGAATGTGCGCCGTCGCCGTCGTGGCGTTCGGTAAAATATCGCTGACGATGATCGTCTCGAGCTTCGCGAGCAAATCGGCGCCGATGCCGTGCTTCGTCACGTCCTCGCCGAAAACGACGAGCGTCTTGATCGCACCGCTGCGGATGCCATCGGCGATCTTCTTCAGATTAGAACCCATCTCCGCCGACGCGATGCCCGTGAGTTTCGCGCCGTTCGTGTTCGAGTTCTTGTCCGCGCTGACGAGCAGCTTGTCCCCTTCCCCGACGCGCGGGACGGAGTCCGTGACGGCACCGAGTTTCTTCGCAAGCTTGGACAATAGGTAAAGCTCCTCGTTCGTCTGCCGCGCGCTAGCAAGAACAGCCACGCTGCCGGACGCCGCTTTCGCGAGCTTCTCGGAAATCTCTTTTAACGCGGCGGCCCACGTCGACTTCTGACCGCGCACGACCACGTCTTTCAGACGGTCATCGCGATTGATCCATTTGTAATTCAACCGGCCCGAGTCGCACATCCACGTCGAGTTCACGGCGTCGTTCTGACGCGGCTCGTAGCGATAAACCTTCTCCTCGCGCGAACCGACGATGACGTTGCAACCGGTGCCGCAACTCGTGCAGAGCGACTTCGTTTCCTTCATGAACCAGACGCGCATCTGGAACCGGAAATCCTTCGACGTGAGCGCGCCCACCGGACAGAGGTCCACCGTGTTGAGCGTGTAGTTGTTGTCGAACGCGCCTTCTTTCCACGCGGCGATGGTGCTGTAGCTGCCGCGATTCACGATGCCGAGAGCGTCGTCGCCGGCGATGTCCTTCGTGAAACGGATGCAGCGCGTGCAAAGGATGCAACGCTCATCATCGAGCACGATGCGCGGCCCGAGATCCACGGCCTTCGGCTTGTGAACCTTAGCCTCGACGAAATGGCTCTGCGACTGACCGTGCTCGACAGAGTATTCCTGCAACTTGCATTCGCCGGCTTGATCGCAAATCGGGCAGTCGAGCGGGTGATTGATGAGCAACGATTCCAGCACCGCCTCGCGCATCTGCTTCGTCGCGGGTGAATTCGGATAAATCTCCATGCCCGGCGAAATCGGCGTCGCACACGCGATGGCGCCGCGCGGCGTGCCGGGTTCGTAAGGCAAAACGGACTTCGCAATTTTCGACGAACCGTCCTCGTTCAACACCGGCTTGCGATCGGGTCCCATCGCGGGCGTGCCGAACTCGACGAGGCACATGCGGCAGTTGCCGGCGATGGGCAACTTCGGATGATAGCAATAGTGCGGCACCTCCTGCGCGGCGAGTTGGCAGGCCTGCAGCATCGTGGTGGGCTGCGGCTTGCCCTGCCAATCGGGCATCATCTTCGGCACCTCGATCTCCCGGCCGTCCACCTTAATCTTGATCTTCTCGATCGGCGGCGGCGCGGCGGGCGCGGGCTTGATGTCGGTTGTCGCGGGAGTGGACATGGCTATTTGTCGGCGGCGTTGCGAGCCTCGTCAGCGGCGCCTCTTGCTTCAAAGTCTTCCTTGAACTTCTTCACGAAACTGAGCACCGGCCACGCGCAGGCTTCGCCAAAGGCGCAGATGGTGCGGCCCTGAATGTTCTGCGCGATGTTCACCAGATAATCAGCGTCACCTTTGCGGCCCTGACCGTGCGTCATGCGATGGAGCGCTTTACTGATCCAGAGCGAGCCTTCGCGGCAGGGCGTGCATTGGCCGCAGCTTTCGTGCGCGTAAAACTCGCCGAGATTCGCGAGGCACTCGACGATGTCGCGACTGTCGTCCATCACGATGATGGCGCTGGAGCCGGACATCGTTCCAGCCTGCTGGAGCGAATCGAAATCATACGGGAGATCGAGCAGCGGCACGTCCACCTTGGTCATCTGACCATCGGCGCCTTTGCGGTTGAGTTTGAAAACTTCGCCAGCCTTCAAAATCTTCGAGGACGAACCGCCGGGAATGACGGCCTTCAATTTCCGGCCATCGCGCAAACCGCCACCGAACGCGGGGTCGTTGATGAGTTCGCCGATCGTCGCTTTGCCAACCTCGATCTCGTAGTAGCCGGGGCGTTTCACATCGCCGCTGAGGCTCACGATGCGTGTGCCGGTGTTGTTCGGCGTGCCGAGTTTGGCGTATTCGGCCGAGCCCATCGTGAGGATGTGCTTCACGTGGCAGAGCGTCTCCACGTTGTTCACGATGGTCGGGCACATGTAGAGGCCGAGCACGGCGGGGAAATAGGGCGGCTTGATGCGCGGATACGCGCGCTTGCCTTCGAGCGACTCGATGAGGCCGGTCTCCTCACCGCAGATATACGCGCCCGCGCCACGGTGAACGTGGATCTCGAGATCGTAATCGGTGCCGAGGATGTTCTTGCCAAGAAAATTCTTCGCGCGCGCCTCAGCCAGCGCCGCGTTCAACAGCTTCGCGCCCTGCGGAAATTCGCCGCGGATATAGATGTAGGCGAGCTTCACGTCATTCGCCCAGCAGGAGATGATCATCCCCTCGATGAGCTGATGCGGATCTTTGTGAATGATCTGGCGATCCTTGAACGTGCCCGGCTCGGACTCGTCCGCGTTGCAGATGAGATAAATGGGCTTGCCGCTCTTGCGATCCACGAAGCTCCACTTGAGTCCCGCGCTAAAACCCGCGCCGCCGCGACCGCGCAGACCGGAGGCCAATACTTCTTTGCGCACCTTTTCAGGCCCGCTGACCGTACCGCCATCAGGAGAAACGCGCGGCCCCATCGCGAAGGCTTTCTTCAGCGCGTCGTAACCACCGCGGCGCAGATAGCATTCCATGTCCGGCGTGTAGCCAGGCTGATCAGCGTCTTTGAGGATGAGGCGAAATTCTTGCGACATAATCAATCTGCGCCTTGACTCGAAAATGAAAAAAGATACGCTGCGCCTCCCGATTGCCAGATGGTGTAACGGTAGCACAAGTGACTCTGGATCACTTTGTCATGGTTCGAATCCATGTCTGGCAGCCAATTCCTCACTTGCAGCCTCCCAGAATCTCGTCCGCTTTCTGCGACGTGACGCCCTCGTGAAAATCATCATTGCACATCATCACCGGCGCGGTGCCGCAAGCGGCGAGGCACTCGACGAACTCGACTGAGAACTTGCCGTCCGGCGTCGTCTGCAGTCCGTGCTTGTGCGCATCGAGACCGAGCTTCGTGCAAAAGTGATCGTGCAATTTGTGCGAGCCCCCGAGCGCGCAGGAGAGCGTGCGGCAAACTTTGATCTGATGGCGGCCGGCCGGTTCCTGCCGGAACATCGGATAGAACGTGACCAACTCGTAGATGTTGATCGGCTGCAGTTCGAGCTTCTTGGCGATCCACTCGGTGGCGTCATGCGAGATGTAGCCGAAGTGCTCCTGCACCGCGTGCAGCAACATGAGCGACGCACTACGCTTCTGCGGATAATGCGAAATCAACTCGTCAATTTCGGCTTCGAGTTTGGCTGGAACGGTGAAACTCATCGGTCACATTCTCCCATCACGAAATCAATCGAGCCGAGGATGCTCACCACGTCGCTCATCATGTGGCCGGGAAGCGTGTGCGGCAGGATGCTCAGGTTGCAGAACGATGGCGCGCGGATCTTGAGTCGGTTCGGCGTGCCGCCGCCTTTGCTGTGGATGTAAAAGCCGAGCTCGCCCTTCGGATTCTCCGCACCGAAATAAACCTCGCCGACCGGCGCGTTCATCCCCTGCGTCACGAGCAGGAACTGGTGAATCAGCTCCTCCATGCTCGTCATCACTTTGTCTTTCGGCGGTAAAATAATCTTCCCGTCAGCCACGTTCACAGGGCCGCCCGGCAGCTTGTCGATGCATTGGAGGATGATGCGCACGCTCTGGCGCATCTCTTCCATCCGCACGAGATAACGGTCGTAGCAATCGCCCACGGAACCGACCGGCACATCGAATTCCAGCTCGTTGTACACGAGGTACGGATGCGCCTTGCGCAGGTCGTGGCTCACGCCGCTACCGCGCAGGTTCGGACCGGACAATCCAAAATCAATCGCATCGGCGGCCGAGATGATGCCGACGTCTTTCGTTCGATTGACGAAGATCGGGTTGCGCGTGAGCAGCTTCTCGGACTCGTCGAAGTTCACCACCACCTCGTCGCAGAACTTGCGCAACGCGTCGGTCCAGCCCGCCGGCAAATCGCGAGCGAGCCCGCCGATGCGCGTGTAGCTCGTCGTAAAACGCGCGCCGGTGAGCGACTCGCACAGGTTGTAGATCTTCTCGCGCTCGGTGAACGTGTGCAGGAAAACCGTGAGCGCACCGACGTCCATCGCGAAGGCGCCGAGGCCGAGCAAATGCGCCGAGATGCGCGCCAGTTCGCAGCAAATCACGCGGATGTATTGGCAACGCGGCGGGAGCTTATCGTGGATGCCGAGAAGCTTTTCCACCGCGAGCGCGTAGGCGACATTGTTCGCCAGCGGCGCGAGATAATCCAGTCGATCCGTGTACGGGATGAACTGGGTGTAAGTCATGTTCTCGGCGATCTTCTCATCGCCCCGATGCAGATAACCGATATCGGGAATCGCTTTCGTGATGATCTCGCCGTCCATCTCCAAAATAATCCGGAGCACGCCATGCGTGGAGGGATGCGACGGCCCCATGTTCAGAATCATCTTCTCGCCCTGAACGTCAATCAGCTCTTCGCCCGGCTTCTGCAACGCCGCCGCGGCTTCGGACGCGCGTGCGGCCGATTCGCGGAACTCGATGGATTGGGAAACGGCCATTGCTCAGTTCTCTGGATTCCGCACGCGCGGCTCGCGCGCAATGGTGTCTTTGCCGCCGGCGACCGTGACGAACGGCCCGCCCTCGAGCGGCGCGGTTTTTGTGAAGGCGATTTCAGGCAAATCGGTCGGCTTGCCTGCGAGCGGGAAATCTTTGCGCAGGGGAAAATACGGATAACCGTCCCACATCAGAATGCGACGCAGGTCGGGATGTCCGCGGAAACGGACGCCCATCATGTCGTAAATCTCGCGCTCGTGCCAATCAGCCGTGCGCCAGACGCCGCTGATGGTCGGTAACTCGGACTTCTCCTCGCTCACGTTCGTTTTGAGGCGGAGATGGCAATGATGGCTCATGCCGTAAAGCTCGTAAACGAGCGTCCATCGGGGGTCTTCGCCGTAGTTGTCCACGCTGGAAAGGTCAACCAACGAGTCGCAGCCGAGCGATTGCTTTGCGAAGGCGCAGACCTCAGTGATGCGCTCGGCATCGGCCACTTGCACCGTGATTTCGCCGCGGAACTCGGCCGGCGCGGAGATGAGATCGCCGAACTTGGCCTTGAGTTGCTGGGCTAATTCGAGTGCGGTCATTCGGGTTGAAAACGCGAAGTAAAGGGGGTTCAGACGACGCTCTTCTGTGTGGCGAGGAGCGGCTCCTTGCCGATCTTGTTCTGCAGCTTCATCAGCGCGTCAAGCAGCGCTTCGGGGCGCGGCGGGCAACCCGCCACATACACATCCACGGGGATTATATTATCCACGCCCTGCAGCACGGAGTAGCTGCGATACATGCCGCCGGTCGAGGCGCAGGCACCCATCGCGATGACCCATTTCGGCTCGGCCATCTGGTCGTAAATACGGCGAACGGCGAGCGCCATCTTGTAAGTCACGGTGCCGGCCACGATCATCACGTCGGACTGGCGCGGGGAGAATCGCATCACTTCCGAGCCGAAGCGGGAGATGTCGTAACGACTCGCGCCGGCGGCCATCAACTCGATCGCGCAACAGGCGAGGCCCATCGGCATCGGCCAGAGCGAATTTTGACGGAACCAATTGAGCGCGGCGTCCACACGCGTGACGATAACGTCGCCCTCAATCTTTGAATTGTAGCCAATCTCGGTCTGCGTCGGCATAAGTCGGACGGATGGCAGAACCACCTTTAGAGCGCGAACCTAATCAGCGACCACGGGTGGCGCAAGTGAATTAGTGATTTTTTTCACAAGCCCTCAATCTGCCCAACCCCACACCCAATCTGAGGTCGTTTCTCGCCCGTTTTCCGCAAGTATTCCTCAAATGTTTTCCGCCCTTGACGAAACTGTTCAGCGACCCCACATTTACCGGCTCTTTTATTGAGAACGGTATTGTTTCCTATGGTCTTGAAATCAACGAAGTCAAAAGCCAGCAACAGCAAGCACAACGGCGCAAAAAAAGCGCCCGTCCCCGCTCGCAAAGCTCCTAAACCAACGAAGCCCGCAGCCAAGCCCGCAGCCAAGCCCGCAGCCAAGCCCGCAGCCAGGCCCGCAGCCAGGCCCGCGCACGCTAACGGCGCCGATGAAGGCGAGGAGACCGAGGCGCAGGCCGCGAAGAAGGCCGAGGCCGCCGCGCTCTCGGCTGAGACGATGAAGATGAAGAGCTCCACGGGCCTCGACCTCACCGAGAAGCTCAAGGAGTTGCTCCGACTTTCTCAGGAACAGGGTTACCTCACCTACGGCGACATCAACGACGCGCTCCCCGAGGGCGTCATCACGCCGGAGGATCTCGACGAGATTTACACGAAGCTGCGCGGTCTCGAGATCGAGATCGTGGATCAGGCCGAGGTGGATCGCGTAAAGCAACCCGAACCCGAGGAACCGGAGGAGGACAAGTCCAAGCTCGACATCCTCGATGACCCCGTCCGGATGTATCTCAAGCAGATGGGCCAAGTGCCGCTGCTCACCCGCGAGCAGGAGGTCGAGATTTCGAAGCGCATCGAGGACGCCGAGATCGAGGTCAAACGCATTATTTACAGCTTCGGCTTCTCCGGCAAAGAGCATATCGCCCTTTCCGAGAAACTCATCAGCGAACCGCCGAAAGAACGCTTCGACCGCGTGATTGTGGACAAAAAGGTCGAGAGCCGCGACGATCACCTGAAGGTTCTCCGCAAGCTAGTCAAAGAGGTTCGCGCGATTGACGACGACGTGGACAAGAAGTTCGCGAAAGTCCGCGATGCCCGCTCGAAAGTCGCGCGCGACAAGGCTCACGTCTTCTTTAGGAAGGCCGACGAGAAGCTGCAGAAAACCTTCCCGAAATTCTTCTACAAGCAAAAGGTCGTCGAGGAAATGTCGCTCGTCGCGGAGAACATCCACGACAAGTTTCAGTCCAGCCTCACCGCAATCGCCGACGCCGAGCGCCAGCGCAAATCCACGCTCCAGCAGAACCTCATCCAGTCCGAGCAGAAGAAATCCACCGCGCTGGAGATCTTCGTCCGGATGACCGTCGTTGAGTATCTCGAAGCGTTCAAGCAACTCCAGCACTTCAGCAAAAAGGCGACTCAGGCCAAAACCGAGATGATCGAAGCCAACCTGCGCCTCGTCATTTCCATCGCGAAGAAATACACGAACCGCGGCCTCTCGTTCCTCGACCTGATTCAGGAAGGCAACATGGGCCTGATGAAAGCGGTCGAGAAATTCGAGTATCGCCGCGGCTACAAATTCTCCACCTACGCCACGTGGTGGATCCGCCAGGCCATCACCCGCTCCATCGCCGATCAGGCCCGCACCATCCGTATCCCGGTGCACATGATCGAGACGATCAACAAGCTGATGCGCGTGCAGAAGCAGCTCATTCAGGACTTCGGCCGCGAAGCCACGCCGGAGGAAATCGCCGACGAGATGCAGCTCCCCGTCGAGCGCGTCCGCGCCATCATGAAGATGGCCCAGCAACCCATCTCCCTCCAAAGCCCCGTCGGCGACAGCGAGGACACTAACTTCGGCGATTTCATCGAGGACAAATCCGCGGAGAACCCGACCGACATGGCCAGCTACGCCATGCTCAAGGACAAGCTTCAGGACGTGCTCACCAGCCTCACCGAACGCGAGCGTAAAGTGCTCGAGATGCGTTTCGGCTTGGCCGATGGTTACGCACGCACGCTCGAGGAAGTCGGCAAGATGTTCAAAGTCACCCGCGAACGCATCCGCCAAATTGAAGCGAAAGCGCTCCGCAAGATGCGCCACCCCACGCGCCTGCGCCAGTTGCAGGGCTTCCTCGAAGGCGAAGATCAACACGCCTGAGCCAGCAGCAAAACTTCAAAGCCCTTCCACGCTTTAGGCGAGGAGGGGCTTTTTGCTTTTCCAAACCGCGTCCCTTGCGCCACAGTCGCGCCGCAGCACGGGCCCATAGCTCAGCGGTTAGAGCAGGGGACTCATAATCCCTTGGTCGTAGGTTCAAATCCTACTGGGCCCACCATTTCCCCTACTCGACCGCTCATTCGGCTGGCTTGCTACCCGCCTTGCGTTCCACCAGCCGCGCCTTGAGAAAATTATCAGGCGGCGCCTCCATCCACGCCGTCAGCCACAGGTCCGCGAGGAACTGGCTCCCGCGCACCATCTGCCCCTCGACGAGCACGCGGCCGCCCCTGCCCTCCTCCCCTTCGCCTGTCAGTTTGCCCTCTTTCTCCAAGCGATAAAGCGGCTCCACCTGCTGCCACTGCTCGACGAGAAAACGCACCGACTCCGTGAACACGCGTCCTTCCTTACGACCCACAGCATCCAATGGCAACGCCCGCGCCGCGCGCAGTTGCTTCTTCATCCGCTCCGAATCCAGCCCGCCCGATTTGCGCATGTAACCGCCGTCAATCCACGCGTGGAACTTCTTGCTCGTCGTGTAGCTTTTTGGATTCGCCCCCACCCATCCATTGAAATGCCGCGTCGTGTGCAGCGGCTGCGAGGCGTCCCCCACGAAATGCCCCAACACCCCCATCGCATACAGCACATTCTGCCGCGCGTTCGCCACCTCCTCCTCCGTCCCCAGTTCCTCGTAAACCTTCAGCGAACCGAAGCTCGACTTCAGCCGCGCGTGCCATTCCGTGATGCTCCACGGCAAAAAACCCACCGCGCCCGCGCCATCTTCCTTCTTCTCTGGGGACGCCTTCGCGTGATGCCGCGCCACCTCCGCCACGTAATCGTATCGCAACGGCGGCAACGTCTCGGGCTTCAGTCCCAACGGCGCGAGATCCTCCAGATCGAGGAAATGATCGGGGCCATTGACGTGCCGGAGCGCCGTATCAGCCGTGTTACGCCAGCGATCCGGTTCGCCACCGAGAAAGGCGATCCGCTCCCGCGCCATCGGCGCATGGACGAACGCCGGGAAATTCGTCGGCAATACCGTCAACCCAATCTGGCTCAGTACACGGTGCCCCTCGTAATCCCACGCCATCATAAACAACGGCAGCAACGGCAGCACCAAAGCGCTCAAGAAAAGGCGTGTCATATCCCCGACACTACCAACCCGCCCCGCGCCAGACAAACCGGAAAAGCGCCCATTCCACACACGCTACTTGAGGCGAGCCCTGCCCCAGTGAAAATTCCGCCGAATTCCTGAAAGAATCCATCTGCCGCCAGCGAAGTAGGGGGGCATGCAGCCATCGCGCCTAGGGAATCGCTGATTTAATCGGCAACCAGAAACTTTGATCCACTTTTGACATTCAAAATCACCTTCCTGTGAAATCAAAATCGTTTCTACGCCATCCTGGCGTGTCGAATTTCACCCGAAATTACGAACCTCGATTAAATCAGTGGTTCCTTAGGGAGGACAGCAGATTGGGATTACATTTCTTAAAGATTCATCTGATGGCCTTCCTGAATCGGCTGGAGGTCAACGAAGTGGAGGGCGTGACCCTCATCAGTATTTTGGAAAGATAGCCGGAGTCGGGAAGCGCTCGTCAAGGTTGGACGCATCGTTAAGGTATTCCTCCCGAGGCACCTGGACCCGAGGCCAATTGCCGGGGCGGACGCGGACCGTCCGGCCGGGGCGGATGCCTTCAATGATGAGGTCGGTCTCAAATCGGATTTGAATGCCGCTGCTCCCCAGAGGCGCCTCTCCGGGCAGCTTGATGACGTCCAGGGTGGTCCCTCGTGAGGCCATGTGCGCGGGGCCGTAGGCACCGTGGGTGTGCTTCAAAGTATTCTCGACCGCATTCATCATGGTGGGGCTGCCTTTTGTGAAATCGGCGTAGATGGAAGCGTCCATGCCCCCGAACAGGGTCGCGGTTACAGTGGCGCGGCCAAACTTGCCATACTCGACGGAATCAATCCACGCGGCCGTCCATCGGCTGCGGATGAAGGCCTTGTGCGTTTCGGTTTGGTTGTGGGCGGCGCGTTGCATCGCGGCGTCATCCAGCCAGATGTCCGAGATGTGAAAGCGGGTGAAAATGCCATCCGGTGCGGGTTTCCAGGTGATGCCGAGCAGGACGGGTTGGTTGCCGAGGGATTTCTTCCCTTCAGCGGGCCACGCACTCTCGGTGATCAAATCTTCGATCCCGAGGCATTCGCGGCCGCGCCAGATTCGGGTGGCGGCATCGAAGGTCATCTTTTCCTCGGTCGCCTTGATGTCTCCGCCTTGCTTCGGTTCTCGGGTGGCGATGATCATGCCTTCGCGATTCTTGAGGTCCACTTCCTTGAGCTTCCAGACCATTCCCTCGCGCTGGCATTGGCTGGGCTCGTCTTCGAGGAGGAGGACGTGGTTCTCGGCGGGTGCGATGCCGGCACCGCGATTGTGGTTTCCGTCCATCTTCTTGCTGTTGACCGGCAACACCGGCACGGCGGAAATCTTCGGGTCGGGCGGGAGAAAGGCTCGGACGTGCATCACCGTGCCGAGCGGGATGTCCCGCAAATCCGCCGGTGCGCCGAGATAACGGACGATACCGTAGGGGAGCATGGCGAAGGGGTGCGGGTCGTTGCGGAAAAACATGCCCGATCCCTGCACTCGAATACTTCCACGGCGGTTGGCATGGTCCACGAACACGAGTTCGCCGCGGTAGGAGTGCGCTTTTTCCAGCGGGGGAAACTTCCCGGCTTCGGGGCGGAAGGGATCATCAGCTGCGGTTGCTGTGCGCAATCCAAGAGCCAAGAACAAAGAACCAAGAACGAAGATCTTCATAGTGCGATCACCTTGTTGCTGTCGCCAAACTTGTCGGTCGCCACGCCCATGCGCTGCGCCATGAGAAGAAGGAGGTTACTCATGTGGGCGTCCGAGTTCGCGGGACGGCTGCAGAGATGGTAGTGCGCGCTGGTGAGCGCGCCGTCGGTGCCGAGCGCGTAGCCTTGGAATCCTGCGGCCGACTTGTTGAGGTCGAGGTGACCGCCGTGTTTCAGGCCGAGGTCGGAGCCGCCGGCGAGCACCAGCGGGAGGTTGGCGTTGCCGTGGCTGTGGCCGTAGGACATGCCGCTGCCGAAGAGCGCCATCGTGGATCCCAAGAGCGGCTTGCCGCCGAGGTCCTTGGTCTCGCCGAGCCGGGTGAGGAAATAGCTGAACTGCTCGATGGCGAAGGTGTCGTAGTTGGTGAGCTTCTCCATGTAGCCGGCATCGCCGCCGTGGTGGCTGAGTTGATGGCGCGACTCGGTGATGCCGATCTCGGGAATGGCGATGGCATCTCCTTCTCCCCCCAGGCTGAAGGTGGCCACGCGCGTCACATCCGTTTGGAAGGCGAGCACCATGAGGTCATACACGGTGCGGAAATAATCGCCCGCCAGGGTGGCGGCGACGTCGCGGTTGGTGCGCTTGCGGTCGGCGTCGGAGACGACGGGCAACGGCGTGTCGAGCCATGCATCGGCGCGCCGCGTGCGGATCTCCGCCTCGCGGACGGAGGTGAGGTATTGCTCCATGCGTCCCTTGTCCCCAGCGCCCATCTTTTTCTCGAGCTGGCGCACTTCGGCGAGGTTGGCGTCGAGCACACTACCTTTGCGGCGCAAGGACCGGCGCTGGACCGTTTTGCCGCCCTTCGGTTCTTCGAAGAGGGATGCGAAGATTTCACTGCAACGACGCATCGCGGGCAGCCGCACGCCGTCTGCTGTCCAAGCGAGGGAATCCTGCGAGATGGCGACCTCCATCGATGGGTAACGGGTGAGCGGCGCGGTCATCTCGGCCATCTTCTGGTCCACGGAGATGGTGTTGCGGTCGGACGGGCCGAGCTTTCCGCCGGTGAGCCAGACGTTGATGCAGTTGTGGTGGTGGCTGAGCGCTCCTGGGTGATGCAACCCGCTGATGGGCGTGATGACTGCGCGGTGCTTCTCCAATGGCTTCAGCGACCGGGAGAACTGGTAATCCTTTCCCGCCGTGGTGATCTGGTAGTTCAGCGAGTGAACGCCATTGGCGAGGTAGATGAAGACGCTGCGCTTTGGCGTGGCAGTTTTCTCCGCCGCCCGCAGCGGCACCATACATTCCAGCATCGGCAGCGAGATGAAAGTGCCGATGGCACGAAGGGCGTGACGGCGATCCATCAGCCAGGATTGTGAGAGGTAGTTGCTCATAGCTTTTAGTGATTAGTTGTTAGTCGTCGTCCGCTGGAGGTTGGCTGTCAGCTCGTAGCTTATCGCTTTTTAATCAGGTCAGACAGAGCCACAGCGCGGACGATGTCCTTGATGCGGTATTGGTTTTTCTTCGCTTCGGCTTCGATGGCCTTGAGGTCATCCTGGTCATCAAAGGCGAGGGCGCGGCGAAGGCCGTAGGTGCAAAGGTGCTCGATGAAAGCTCGTGCGAGCTTGTCGCGATCCTCAAGCAGTCGCTGCTTGAACTCGTTGGCATCCTTGAAAGCACGTCCATCGGGCATCACGCCGGCGGGATTGACCACGGGGTCCTCACCGACTCCCGCCGCGACCTTCTCACGGGTGCGCCACTGGCCGATGGCATCGTAGTTGTCCCAAGCGAGGCCCAGCGGGTCGATCTTCGCGTGGCAGGCGGCGCAGTTGGCGTCGTTGCGGTGCGCCTCAATCTTTTCGCGAAGGGTGGCCTTGGGGCTTTTCGGCGGGTTGGGCTCGATAGCAGGCACGTTCGCCGGCGGCGGCGGGGGCGTCTTGCCGAGAATCACTTCGCTGAGCCAGACGCCGCGATGCACCGGACGATGCCGCGTTCCGTCCGAGGTCAACCCGAGCACCGCGCCCATTGTCAGGAGACCGCCGCGTCGATCTTCGGGCTTCAGCGACACACGCTGGAAGCCGCCCGCCTTCGGTCCTGGAAGACTGTAGAAATCGCAGAGCCGGGCATTGGCCATCGTCCAGTCGGACTCGATGAAGCCGTCGATGGGCATGTTCTTGCCGAACATCTCGCGGAAAAACTCCACCGGCTCGGCGCGCATACTGGTTTCAAGCCACGCGTCGTAAGTGGGGTAGAGCTTCTTGTCCGGCACGAACATGCCGAGGCGGTGCAGTTGCAGCCACTGCCGCGCAAAATCGTCAATGAAGCGGCTGACACGGCTGTCCGTCAGCATCCGGTCCACTTCCTTTTTCAGGCCCTCGCCGTTGAGGGTGCCGCCCTTGGCCGCAGCGAAGAGGCCGTCGTCGGGCATCGAACTCCACAGGAAATACGAGAGGCGCGAGGCGAGCTCTGAGCCGGTGAGCCGCTCGCGGGCCACCGTGTCGCCCTCGACAAGGTAGATGAAGTGTCTGGAGGTCATCACTCCCTGCAACGCGACACGATAGGCATCGGCCATCTTCTCACCTGCCACGCGCTCGGTGCTGTAAGATTTCAGATACTGCTCCAGTTCCTCCTTCTTCACCGACCGACGCCAGGTGCGTTCGGCAAAGCGTTGCAGATGCTCCGCGACCACCTCGGGCGTGGCATCATCCGGCGGCACGAGGCCGATGCGCCGCGACTTTTCCGCCTCCGACACCAGCGGCCCCTCCCATTCAATCCAATCGAGCAGCACCGTGGAGAAGAGGCCATTCCCCTTGTCATCGAACATCTGTGGCGCGTTCGGATTCAGGAGCATGGTCTCGCTGCTGTGGGTGAAAAGATAACCGCTCCCGCCAAGCGCGCCGCGAAAGGCTGCGCCTTGTCTGCGGTCCACCACGTCGGTAGCCACCACGCAGAAGTCCAGCGAGGCGGGCATCTCGAGAAACACCTCGAACTCATAAACCTGCGGACTGTCCTCCGGTGCCGTGAGATCAAACTCGATGAGGCCCGCAACGGTCTCCTCACCAGTCCGCTTGCCGATGCTCAGGTGCGCCGGTTGACCGCCGATCGGACGGATACCGCTGGCGTGGATGCGGACTTTGTAGAGCCCGCTGTGCTCCGGCCCCGTCCTTCCGAGCCAGCCGGACGAGAGTGCGTTCTGGATATGACCTGGAAAGAGGAGCTGACGCAGCGGTCGCTTGATGCCGAAGCGGTCCAGCACCACCTGCTGATTCTTCCCGCCACTGTAACGCAAGTCCGCTGCCGTCTTACGGACTTTGCGAGCCTCTCCAGACGCAGTGGGGAAAGCGCGGTCGAGCACGAGTTCCGCCGCGCGGTAATAGCGATCCACATGCGACGGCGAAAGCGAAAGCTCCGACCCGATGCGCTCAAAGCCATGCCAGAGCGTGTCCTCGTTCAGTTCCCCCGGTTTCGCCGGATCATAGCGCACGCCGAGCAGGTCATAGACCGTGTTTTGATATTCCTTTCGGCTCAGCCGATAATGCGCCACCGCTGGCCGCGCCGCCATCCGCGCCGCCCGGCCCTCTTTGATGCGCGAATCAAGACTCGTCACAAACGCCGCGATCTCATCCTGCGTCGGTCTCTTTTCCTTCTTCGGAGGCATCTCGCCGGAATTGACCTGCTCCATCACCTCCGCCCAGTGATGTGTGTCCGCGCCCAACTTGAAATCGCGCGAGAGCCGGTCGATCCGCAAATCTCCCTTTTCCTTCTCCGGGCCGTGGCAGCGGATGCAATGCGCCTTCAGGAAGGCTTCAAACGGCTCCGCTGCGTGAACGGCACCAGCCAAGCCAAGGCTCGCGGTGAGCAGCAAGCATGAGCGGCGAAAAACTCGAAGGGCAAACATGATTGTTCGATTGCTGGTCGGACTTACGGATGCGTCGTGTTCTTCGATTTCCTGCAAACGCGGGACTGCTCATCCACTGAGCGACTCCCGCAAGAACCGGAGTCCGACGAAAAGCGTGCCGCGCATGATGGAGAAAATCAAGCGCATCAACGGAGGGAGAAGTCTTCTCATCGTTCGTCCCGAGCGCTTTAATCCAGATGTGGCAACGCTGCACATTGAAACCGTCCAGTCTCTCGACGCGCCGGAGTTGGCGCTGTATCGCACGCTCCGACGCCCCGATGAGCACGAGCGGGCGGGCGTGCTCGTGGCCACGAACGTGAAGGTTCTCCAGCGACTGCTAGCGAGTCGCTTCCCCGTCGTCTCCGTGTTGCTCACCCCCGCATGGTTGGAACGGTTTGAGGATCAGCTAAGAGCGCGTCCAGAAGCGATCCGCGTTTACCTCGGCGATCAAGCGCTGCTGGAGAATATCACCGGCTATCAACTCCACCAAGGCGCGCTGGCCGTCGCAAAAATTCCGCCGCAACCGGGCTTCGACAGCCTGCTCGAAGCCGCCCCACGACCGCTCCTGCTCGCCGCCGTCGAGGGCATTGCCAATGCGGAAAACCTCGGCTCAGTCGTCCGGAGCTGCGCGGCCTTTGGCGTGTCTTTCCTGATCGTGGGCGAAACCTGTGGCAGCCCCTTTCAGCGCCGGGCCGTCTCCGGGTCCATGGGCACTATCTTTGAGCAGCCGGTGGTGCAGGTGGGCAGCTTGATGGCGACCCTGACGGCTTTGCGCGCACGGGGCGTGCGGTGTCTGGCCGCGCATCCGCCGCCGGGGGCCCATAAACTGGCCGCCGTGGATCTGCGTGGCGATTGCTGCCTCGTGTTCGGCGCGGAAGGCCCCGGCCTCAGCGCAGCGGCGGTGGCCGCGTGTGACGATGTCGTGGCAATCCCGATGCCCTCACACATGAACTCGATCAACGTGGCTTCTGCCTCGGCAGTGTTTTTCTACGAAGCAACTCGCCAGCGGGGCTGATGGATAGCGAGAC
>CAMASG010000007.1 GCA_945860945.1 Akkermansia muciniphila | reverse complement strand
CGGCGCGATTCATGGATGAACTTGCCGGTGACTTGCGCGGAGAGTTCCGCATCGGCGGTCCAGATGCGGTAGAAGTGTTTATCCTCCACCGCCACACGCGCGGGCACGAAGCCCTTGGCGAGGTGCGGCGCAAACTGCAGATCGCGTTCAGCGTTCCAGCCCAGTTTGGTCAGACCCATAAGCGGCGGGTGGATTGAATCGTGCGTCTCATCGGACAAGATTTCCCGTCGCGTCGGTTGTCGAAAGTTTTCGCATCCGTGAATCTTAGCGATTGCGGGGCGAGTCATCAACGCGCATCGCGCACGATGGTTTTTGCCGGCGGTCTGGTAATGTCCGAGATTAAACGCGACAACAGTAATGGAAAAACTGCCCAAACTCACCACGTGAACCCCCGTCCCGCAAAACCCTTCCTCACCGCCGAGTGGCGCCACTTGGTGATATTGAATACGAGACCGACCTGCGCGCGCTCGCGCCGCACGTCCCCGCCGGCACTGAGCTCGACACGTGGGACGGTCGCACGCTCATCTCCGTCGTCGGCTTCCTCTTCCGCGACACGCGCGTCTGGGGCGTCCCCTTCCCGTTCCACCGCGATTTCGAGGAGGTCAACCTCCGCTTCTACGTCCGGCGCAAAGGCCCCGAAGGCTGGCGTCGCGGCGTCGTCTTCCTCAAGGAGATTGTGCCGAAGCCGATCATCGCCTTCCTCGCACGCCGGCTTTACGACGAACCCTACGTCGCCCTGCCCATGAGCCATCGATTCGAGATGGAGAGCGAGTGCGGCCAACTGCGTGCGCTCGAATACGCGTGGCGCTTTGCTGGACGCGACCAGCGGCTCTGCGCGACCGTGCGCGGCCCCGCCACCGCTCTACGCGAAGGCACCGAGGCCGAGTTCATCACGGAACATTACTGGGGCTACAACCGCCAACCCGACGGCGCGACTCTCGAATACCGCGTGGAGCATCCGCGCTGGTCCGTTTACGACGTGACCGAGGCGCGGCTCGAGTGCGACGCCGGCCCGCTCTACGGCGAAGCCTTCCGCGACTGCCTCAGCGCCCCGCCCCGTTCCGCTTTCGTCGCCGAAGGCTCCCCCGTGACCGTCTATTGCGGCCACCGCCTCGTGGATTAACGCCGGAATGACGCTCCCTCTCTCGAAACCGGCGCAAGAACGCATTCCGATGGCATGTTTCGTTTCGAAACTGCCCTCCCGCCGCCCGCTTATTTCGAGGCACTCGCTTGCCTTGGAATCAAACGACACGCTTATTTCGAGGCAAAGCTTTGCCCACGTATTGTTCGCCGACGTAATACGATGGCAAAGCGTTGCCTCGAAATAAAACACCGCGAGGAAGGCGTCGGGCGATTGAAAGTAATCGAGGCAGCCCGTTGCCATCCTATTAACGCGCGGTGGAACGGCCTGTTCGCGGAGAATCAGGCCGAGGGCGTTCGCGCCACCGGCCTTGAGCGCGGGATGGAGAGGCTCTAGCGGCGGCGCGTGGGCGGTTTGAGTTTACCCAACTTCCGCTTCGGACCGCGCCGAGCCTGCTCCGCCTTCGGGATGAGGCCCATCAGTTTCAGCAAGAGCGGTTGCGTTGCGTTCCGGATGACCTGCACCACGGAGATGATCGCTCCACCGATCTTCCACGCCTTCTTGTCGGCCGTGACACGCCGCGCACGGAGCGCGACCAACTCCCGTTCACGGCGGTCAATGGCTGCGCGCACCGCCGCCGCCGCGGCCAAGGCCTCCTCCAACTCCGGCATGCGACCGGTAATGTAAGGATGATCCGGCGTCTTCACCGCCTTCAACGCGCCCAAGACACGGCACGCCTTCTGATATTCCCGTTCGCTGGAGGCCATGCGCGAATCGTGCCGCGAACCGCCCCGCTTGTCCATCGCAAGCCTGTCCGCACTCTCCTCCAATGGTTTTGGAGACTTGTTGCGCGGGGCGCGCTGAAGTATTCTGTAGCCATGAAACTCCTAGAGCGTATCACGGTGGAGCAGGATAAGTGCGGCGGCCGCCCGTCCATCCGCGAGATGCGCATCGGCGTGAAAGACGTGCTCGATATGCTGGCTGAAGGAGCGACGCAGGAGAAGGTTCTCGCCGACTTTCCTGATTTCCAGCCGGAGGACATCTAGGCATCCATCGCCTATGCGGCCCGATATCTTGACCACTCGGTTTTGGTGACCACCTAACAAGATGCGCTTTCTGGTGGATGCCCAGTTGCCACCCGCGCTGGCCCAATGGTTGTGGGCCCGCGGTTGCGCCCCCACGGCCGTGCGAGATGTTGGACTGCTCCAGTCGGACGACGGGAGCATCCGAAACTGTGCAAGAACGGGCGGCTGGGGCGTCATCACCAAAGACGACAATTTCGTGGAGCGGTTTCTGGATTCCGATGAAGGCCCGCCCATTATCTGGCTCCGTATCGGCAATTGCACCAAGCGAGCGCTGTTTGAATGGCTTGAACTGCTGTGGCCGGAAACGCTGAAGCGGTTGGAGCAAGGAGAACGGTTGATTGAGCTTCGGACTTAATATCTTTTCTGGATGAACTTTCGCACGCTCCTGCTTTTCTTCTCCTCCGGGGCATTACTGTCGGCGGCTGAAGCACTCAAGCCGTGCCGCATCGAGGTGGTCGAGAAGGGTTCGGGTTGGCCGGTGCCGTTGGTGGAACTGCGCACGACGCATCACGTTCGATTCGTCACTGACAACGCGGGCGTGATCGCTTTCGACCTGCCGGAGTTGATGGGGCGCGAGACGTGGTTCGACGTTCTCGGCCACGGTTACGAGGTGACGAAGGATGGCTTCGGTCAGCGCGGTGTGCGGTTGACGCCACAGCCGGGCGCGACGCTGAAAATCGAGGTCTCGCGCACGATCATCGCCAAGCGGCTTGGGCGGCTCACGGGGGGCGGACTCTTCGCCGAGAGTCAGAAGCTCGGGCGCGAACTGGACTGGCCGGAGAGCGGCACCATCGGCTGCGACAGCGTGCAGAACGCGGTGCATCGAGGGAAGCTCTTCTGGCTTTGGGGCGACACGACACTCGCGCGGTATTCGCTCGGCATCTTCGACAGCACCGGTGCGACCGCTGTCCAACTTCGAGCCGCCGCTGCGATTGCAGTTCGATCATTTCACCGATGGCAAAGGCGCGCCACGCGCCATCGCTAAGATGCCGGGCAACGGTCCCACGTGGATCACCGGTTACGCGAGCTTGCCGGACAAAATCGGCGCGGCGCGGCTCGTCGCCTCCTATCTGAAGATCACGCCGCCGCTGGAGACGCGCGAAGCCGGTCTGTGCGTCTGGAACGAGGCGATGTCGAACTTCGAACCGCTGCGCGTGATTTGGAAAAAGTCGGACACGTCGAACAAACCGCCCGTGTTTCCAGAAGGGCATCCGGTGTTTTGGAAGGACAGCAACGGCAAGGAATGGATTCTTTTCGGCAACCCTTTCCCCACGCTCCGCTGTCCCGCGACGTTCGAGGCGTGGCAGGATTCTGCAACGTGGGAAACGCTCAAGCCTCAGGTGAGCCTCGTCTCCGCCGATGGCAAGCCGGTGAAACCGCACAGCGGATCCATCGCGTGGAACGGGTTCCGCAAACGCTGGGTCGCGGTCTTCATGGAGAAGTTCGGCAAGCCGTCGGTGTTCGGCGAGCTGTGGTATGCGGAAGCGGACGCGCCGACGGGGCCGTGGGGTCCGGCGGTGAAAGTGCTCAGCCACGCGAACTATACCTTCTACAATCCGCGGCTGCACGCGGAGCTCACGCCCGAAGGTTCGCCGATCCTGATCTTCGAAGGCACCTACACGATGCAGTTCGCGGACAAGCCCACGCCGACGCCGCGTTACGATTACAACCAGATCCTTTACCGGCTCGATCTCGATGATGCGAAGCTGAAGCCGGCGCAGCGCTGAACAGCAGCACTCGACACAACATCCGGCGATGACTAATTTGTCGCGCAATCAAACAGACACATGAACCACATATGCACACGATGATTCGCCAGTTGCCGAAATGGATTTGGACCAACGGAATCGCGCTGGCCTTGTATGCAGGGGCGTTTTCCCTGCCCTGCGTTGGCGCGGATTGGCCGCAGTGGCGCGGCCGCGAAGAGAACGGCATCACCACGGAGCGACTGCCGGCGCGGCCGGATTTCAGCGAGACGTTGTGGCAGCAAAAGGTGGGCACAGGTTTCTCCTCCATGGCTGTCGCAGAAGGCCGCGTCTTCACGATGGGACACAGTGGCCTCAAGGATTCAGGTAGCGAAACCGTTTGGTGTTTCAATGCCATGACCGGCGCAGAAATCTGGCGGCACAGTTATCCCTCACCACTCTTGGACCGCTTCTACGAAGGTGGACCGGGAGCAACGCCAACGGTGCGCGGCGGAAAGGTCTTCACCTACAGCAAGCACGGCCGCCTGCACTGTTATGAAGCAGCCACCGGAAAACCAATCTGGCAGCGCGACATGCTCGCCGAGGCCGGCCTGAGCGAACCGCCGGAGTGGGGCTTCGCCTGTTCCCCCTACTTTTTGACCGACGACACGCTGCTGATCGAGGCCGGCCCCACCTTTGCGCTCGATCCCGCGACGGGGCGCGTGCGGTGGAAAGGCGAACAGTTCACACCGGCCTACGGCACACCGAAAGCCTTCACCATCGGCGCGCGAAAGCTGGTGGCGGTGATGAAAACCG
Source organism: Akkermansia muciniphila (assembly GCA_945860945.1). Classification (GTDB taxonomy): domain Bacteria; phylum Verrucomicrobiota; class Verrucomicrobiia; order Limisphaerales; family SIAT01; genus SIAT01. The sequence goes on along the minus strand of CAMASG010000007.1, from coordinate 45,433 downwards.
AGGGGTTGGTCGTGCTCGATGCGGACAAGGGAACCACCGTCGCCACGACGCAATGGAAGACCTCATTCGACACGACAGCGACGACGCCGATCATTCACGAAGGCCGGATGTTCATCTCCACCGGTTACGATCGCGGTTGCGCGCTGTTCGAACTGGCGGACGGGGCGTTAAAAAAACGCTACGAAAACAAGTCGATGAGCAACCACATGAACAACAGCGTGCTGATCGGCGGTCATCTCTACGGCTTCGATGGCACGGCGCACCGCGGACGGCCCACGGAGTTTGTCTGCCTTGAATTTGCCACCGGCAAAGAGAAGTGGCGCGTGCCGAGCAGCACCGGCCTCGGTTGCGGTTCCGTGATGGGCACGGCCGACGGCACGTTGCTGATCCTCAGCGAACGCGGCGAGTTGCTCGCGGCGCCGGCCACACCCGATGGCTTCAAACCCACGGCTCGCCATCAGGTCCTCGGCGGGCGCTGCTGGACCGTCCCCGTGCTGGCCGATGGCCGCGTCTATTGCCGCAACGCCCGCGGCGAACTCCTCTGCGTGAAGGTGAAATAATTCCGAGATCCGAAATTGAAGCTCGCTGAACAGCGGCGCGACGGGCCTCGCCTACAGGATTGACCGACTGCGCCACGATTGAGTTAATAACGGCGATGGCGGATTGGAATTACACTTCGAACGGCCAGGCCTACGGCCCAGTGGACACGGCGCAACTGCAGACGCTGCTTCGTACCGGGACGCTCCCCATCGAAACGCCCGTGTGGCGCGAGGGGATGAGCGACTGGGCACCGGCGAATTCGCTGACCGACTTCCGCGCCGCGACATCGCGCACCAACCGTCTGCTGCAAGGATCGCGGGACGCGCAGGAAGACGTACAGCAGAACAAGGTGTACGCCATCATCGCGTACATCAGCATCCTCTTTGTCGTCGGGTTGGTGATCGCGCCGCAATCGCGTTTCGCCCGCTATCACGCGAATCAAGGACTGCTCCTCTGCCTGCTCGGATTTCTCGTTACCGCGCTCGTCTCGACGCTCGGGTTCATGCCGTTCGTCGGAAAGTATGCGGGCAAAGTCGGCTACGCGCTCGGCCTCGGCTGCACGATTTTGATGGTGCTTGGCGTCGTCAACGCTGCGCGCGGCGAGTGCAAGGAACTGCCGCTCATCGGCAAGTTCAATCTCCTCAAGTGACTGCCCGCCGTAACATTTGCGTTCTAGCCAAATGAATTGTCGTCACCTACAATCTGCCGCTCATATACGCGTTGTGTTCGCCTGATAGCTGGGCGTGATACGTTGCGTTGATTTCCGAGAAGAAAAATAGAAACCACCAAAAGCCATGATCCACCACTCCTTGAAACCACTCCTCACCCTCGCCCTCGCCGGCGTGCTCGCATCCGTCGCGACCGCTGCCGACGCTCCCAAGCCGCTGCGCGCGCTGCTCATCACCGGCGGTTGCTGCCACGATTACGCCAAGCAGAAGGACATCCTCAAGAAGGGTCTCGAGGCCCGCGCGAATGTCGTCGTGGACCAGATCCACAGCGATGACAAGAGCACTAAGCCGCCGCTGCCGATCTACGGCAACGCCGATTACGCCAAGGGCTACGACATCGTGATCCACGACGAATGCTCCGCGGACATCAAGGATCCCGCCGTGATCGCCGGCGTGCTCGCGCCGCATCGCAAAGGTATCCCCGGCGTGAATCTGCATTGCGCCATGCACTGCTACCGCTTCGGCAACATCAATCAACCCGTGAAAGCTGGCGCTGACAACGCATCGTGGTTCGAGTATCTCGGCCTGCAATCCACCGGCCACGGTCCGCAGGAGCCGATCGCCATCCGCTTCACCAACAAGAGCCACGCCGTGACCAAGGGCCTCGATGATTGGACCACCGTCAAGGAAGAGCTTTATAACAACATCCAGATATTTCCCACCGCCACGGCGCTCGCCAGCGGCAAGCAATCCGTGAAGCAGAAAGACGGCAGCTCGAAGGACGTGGAGACCGTCGTCAGTTGGGTCAATGACTTCAAAGGCACGCGCGTCTTCAGCACCACCATCGGCCACAACAACACCACGGTGGAAGATGCCCGCTACCTCGACCTCGTCGCGCGCGGACTGCTCTGGGCCTGCGGCAAGCTCGACGAAAACGGCAAGCCCAAGGCCGGCTACGGTCCCGTCACCAAGTAACCTCCGCCTTTCACGCAAAGCCCCGGCACCACGCCGGGGCTTTTTGCTTTTCAGCACGTCCCTTGTCGTGAGCCAAGAGCGGGATAGGTTGTGATAGAGACCAACCAACGTCCCCGCGCTATGCAAAAGATCGCCTATTCGTCCCTCGCCAATCTGGGCGAGGACTTCCATCAAGGCTACGAGACCGCGCTCACCAAGTTGCAGCACGAGTTCGGCCAACCGCACCCGATGTGCATCGGTGGCAAGCCGCACAAGGCTCTGGCCGGCACCTTCGCCGACACATCGCCCACGCACATCGAGACCCTACTCGGCCGCTTCCAGTCCGGCGGTGTGGATGAAACGCGCGCCGCCATCGGCGCGTCCCGCACAGCTTTTTCCGCTTGGCGCGACACCGAGTGGACGGAGCGCATCGCCCTGCTTCGGCGCGCCGCCGGTGCGTGGCCGGGCGTGCAGTCTTTCGGCGGCTGGAAATGCTCCCGCAGCAGCGTCAAAAGCGCGCTCGGCCCCCACTACGTCGCACAGTTCATGCGCGAGCAGAGCCGCACCGTCGTCTTATCCGCATGAAGGCGCGGCAAGCCGTCGTTAAACGCCGCCACCGCCGCTTCGAAAGCCGGCGTGACAGCGCTTGCCGCTCGCGGCGCAACTCGCTATAAAGTTCTCGGCTGTGGCGGAACACCAGCCCGCGCCGCGTGGCGCAAGTAAAACCGCGATGACCATACTCGATCTATTTTCGGACTACGCCAAGCGCCTGCGCGACTTCATCCGCGCCCACACGCACGGCGTACTTTCCTCGCCGCTGCAAAACGAGACACGCTTCAACGAACTCGCTCTCGACCTCTTCGCTCTGCAGTTTCAGCACAACGCCGCCTATCGCCGTATTTGCGAAGCTCGCAACGTGAGACCGGCCATGGTCGCTCACTGGACAGATATTCCCGCCGCGCCCACCGCCGCTTTCAAGGAACTCGACCTCACCGGCCTGCCGCCGAGTGAGCGCACGACCCTCTTCCATTCCAGCGGCACCACGCAGCAACCGCCCAGCCGCCATTTCCACAACGCTCACTCACTCGCGATTTACGAGGAGTCGCTCCGCCCTTGGTTCGCGGCTCATCTGCTTCCCGATGTGAAGGCGGGCGAACGTGTTGACCTGCTCCTCCTCACGCCGCCACCAACTCTCGCCCCGAACTCATCGCTCGCGCACATGTTTGAAACGGTACAGCGCGACGTTGGCTCGAGCCATTCGCACTTCGCTGGACGACTCGATACCGACAGCACTTGGGTTCTCGATGTCGATATCGCCTTCGACGCCATCGAAAATGCCGTGGCGCAAAACCGTCCGCTCATCATCCTCGGCACCGCGTTCCTTTTCGTGAACCTACTCGACGCTCTCGATGGGCAGGCGCGCCGCTTCACCTTGCCTGCTGGTTCGCGCGTGATGGAGACCGGTGGCTACAAAGGCCGCACACGCGCGCTTCCGCGAGACGAGTTGCACGCGCTCATCACCACTCGCCTCGGCGTGTCGCCGGAGGGAATCGTCTGCGAATACGGCATGAGCGAACTCGGCTCGCAAGCTTACGACCGCGTCGCGTTCGCCCCGAGCGCCGAGCGTCGCCTTCTTTTTCCGCCGTGGGCGCGCAGCCGCATCATCTCTCCTGAGACCGGTTGTGAAGTGAATGACGGCGACACGGGTCTGCTTCAGATTTTCGATCTCGCCAACGTCTCGTCCGTGCTCGCCGTGCAGACGGAAGACCTCGCCATCCATCGTGGCGATGGCTTTGAACTCCTCGGCCGCGCTGTGCTCGCCGAACCTCGCGGCTGTTCGCTGATGACCGCCTGAACGATGAGCCTGCCCATGAATCTGCCAAATTATTTCCTCGCCGATCTGCCGCCGGAAGCCGTACTCACGCCGGCGATAATCACCGAGGCGTGCCGCACTCTGAAGCAGAACCGCACGCGTTATCTCGCCGACCGCCCCACGGCGCAGCTGGTTCGCGTGATCGCGCGCGTGTCGAGTAATTGGCGCGACCCGGAGTTCCCTTTCCGCAAGCTCGCGCTCGATCTCGGCCCTGCGGATACCGGTTTCTCCCGCGCCACACTGGCTGCCGGCCTCGACACTTTCTTTGCGCGAATCACGGAGGAGAATCTCAATCTGCTACTCGAGCAGGAACTCGGTGACGCGCGGCGGCTCGATGAATTTGCCTCCCTGCCCGGCGAACGCCTCGAGAAACGCGCCTCGACAGCGAATGGCCCCGCGCTCATTGCGCACATCGCCGCCGGCAATCTCCCTTGCCCCGCGTTGATGAGCCTCATTCACGGGATTCTTCTTCACTCCGCGCAGTTCCTCAAATGTGCCAGCGGCGCCGCGCTTCTTCCGCGACTCTTCGCCCATTCCCTCTACGACGCGGAGCCTAAACTCGGCGCGTGTCTGGAAATCGCCGAATGGCCCGGCGGCAAACTCTCGTTCGAGGAAGCGCTTTTTGCCGAGGCTGATTCCGTGATGGCCACCGGCGCGGACAACACTCTCGCCGCCATTGGCCAGCGGCTTCCGCAGCACACGCGGTTCCACGGTCACGGCCACCGGGTCAGCTTCGGTTATCTCAGCCGCGATGCACTCACCCACGCTCACGCCCGCTCGCTCGCGCAGCAGGCCGCGCGCGATGTCGCCGCGTGGGACCAGCAGGGTTGCCTTTCCCCGCATCTTTTCTACGTGGAAAAGGACGGCGCCGTCTCCGCCGAGAAGTTTGCTGAAATCCTCGCCAAAGAACTCGAGGCTCACGAGCAACACACGCCTCGTGGTTCGCTTGATGTCGCCAGCGCTGCCAGCATCGCCACTCGCCGCGCTTTTTACGATGTCCGCGCCGCGCATTCTCCCGAGACGCGCCAGTGGTGCAGTGATGGTTCCACTGCGTGGACCGTCGTTTACGAGGCTGACGCCCGTTTCCAAATCTCCTGCCTCAACCGATTCGTCTTCGTGAAAGAGATTGAGAGCTTGGATGAAGTTCTGCGCGCTGCGGAGATCGTCCGCGGGCAAGTCTCCACCGTCGGCCTCGCCGCCCCTCCCGCCACGGCAAAGGAAATTGCGCGGCGCCTCGCGCGCTGGGGCGTCACTCGCATCTGCCCCCTCGGACAGATGCAGGACCCGCCGCTCACGTGGCGACAAGATGGCCGCGGCACACTCAGCGATCTCGTCACGTGGACCGATTGGGAAGATTGATTTATGAACATGGAACTCCGGAAGACCTTTCAATTCGAAGCCGCACACCAATTGCCGCACCTCCCCGCTGGCCACAAGTGTCACCGCCTGCACGGCCACAGTTTCCAAGCCGAGATTGTCGTCCGCGGCGAGTGCGATCCTCACCTCGGCTGGGTGATGGATTACGCCGATATCAAGGCCGCCTTCCAACCGCTCTGGGAACAGCTCGACCACCACTATCTCAACGAGGTCGTCGGCCTCGAGAACCCCACCAGCGAGAACATCGCCTGCTGGATTTGGACGCACCTCAAACCGCGCCTACCGCAACTCAGCGAAGTCGTTGTTGCGGAAACCTGCACCGCCAAGTGCGTCTATCGGGGCGGGAAATAAACTAGGCTGCGGGGCTCTTGTTCAAATCTTCCAGCCGTTGCGGTAATGGTGCTGGATGAATTCCTCCGCCTCGGGGCAGTTGCGCGCGGTGAGCGTCTGCGCGTCCCACTGGATTTTCTTCCCAACGCGAAAGGCGACGTTCCCGAGCAGCGCGGCTTCCGTCAGCGCGGCGGCGTAATTAAAATTGCTCGTCGTCGGACTGCCCGTCTTGCACGCAAGCAACCACTCCGCGTGGTGTCCGATGGAGTCGGGGATGATCGCTTTCGGTCGTGTGAACCCGGCGAAATCCTTCTCCGGCAGCAGCAGGTGCTGGCCGTAGTTGGAAAGAATCTGGCCCTTCGTTCCAACAAAAAGCACGCCGCTGTTCCACTTCGCGACCTGATCAGCGGGCAGAATCTTCGTCAGTAAATCGGGCTTGCCGCCACCTTGATACCACGTGAGATCCACCGCGGGGCGGCCGGGGTTCGCCGAGTATTTGTAGCGCACCGTGAGATGGACGGGCACCACCTCGGCGTGCCGCTCGCGGCCCTCGGCCTCGATACTGAGCGGTTGGTGCAGATCCAGCGCCCAATGCGCGAGATCGGCGTAGTGACACCAGAAATCGGCAAGCGTCCCGCCACCAAACGCCCAGAAATTGCGCCAGTGAAAAGGGATATACTGGGAGCGGTAAGGACGAACCTTCTGCGGCCCGAGCCACAAATCGTAATCCACTTGGGGCGGCGGCGGCGTGCTCTCCACCGGTGTGACGTTCCCGTAAATCGCCGAGGTCCACACGTGCGCCTCGCCGACTGGCCCGATGGCGCCGCTCTTCACCAGTTCCACCACGCGCCGATAGTTCGCGCCCGCGTGAATCTGATTCCCCATCTGCGTCGCGCGGCCCGCACTCCGAGCGGTCGCGGCGACAATACGCGCTTCAGAGACGGTATGCGTCAGCGGCTTCTCGCAATACACGTGAAGCCCCCGCTGAAGCGCGGCGACCGTGGCGACAGCGTGCGTGTGATCCGGCGTGGAGATGACGACCGCATCAAGATCGCCCTGCTCCAGCAGGCGGCGAAAGTCGCGGTACTGCTTCGCCTTCGGAAACTGCACGGCCGCCTTGGCGAGGTTGTTGGCGTCCACGTCGCAGATGGCGACGATGTTCTCGTCCTTCACACCGGCGATGTTGCCAGCGGCGCGGCCTGCGACGGCGATAAGACCAATGTTAAGTTTGCCATTGGCGGAAAGCTTGCGCGGAGCGGCCGTCGCGCACCCACCGAGTGTGGCAGCGGCGGCCCCGAGAGTGGTCTTCTGGAGAAACTGACGGCGGTTCAGAAAAGTTTTCATGGTGAGTTGGAACGGGACAGGACAGAGCCTATTCAAAACCAGCCATTCATCGCAAGCCTCAGACTACCCAACCCAATGAAACCACGCCGCGAACCACGCCGCGGAGAATCAAGTGGGCTCCGGCGGAAAAATTAGTCGCGCGGGATTTCGCGGATGTAGAGGTTGCGGAACCAGAGGTTGTTGCCGTGGTTCTGAAGCTCGATGCTGCCGGTGGCGGGGAGGGGTTGGTCGGGTTGCCAGTAGTTCTCCAGCGGGGTGTTGTTCACGACGAGTTCGCCGTTGAGGAAGATGTGGACGCGATCGCCGAGCATCAGGATGCGGAAGCGGTTCCATTCACCGGTGAGGAGGTCGGCGCGGCGGAGGGGTGTGCTGGCGTGGACCTTGTTGTTGTAAAGGCCGCCGGAACCGACAACGGCGTTGGTGCCGCCATCACGCGGGTCCCATATCTGAACCTGCGGGTTGCCGCGAAGGTAGATGCCGCTGTCGCCTTTGGGCTCGATCTTCCAATCGACGAGGAGCTCGTAGTCGGCGTAGTCGCGGGCGGTGGCGAGGCTGTCGCCTTTGCCGTCGAAGGCGAGTTCGGCTTTCACAACCTTCCAACTGGCGCGCATGCGTTTGTCGGCCTTGGCCTGCTCGGTGGCGAGTTGGGCGGGGGTGAGGCGGACGCGGTTGGTGGGGCTGTCGTTCGGTCGTGCGAGGAGACCTTTCCAGCCGTCGAGGTTCTCCCCGTTGAAAAGGCGGACGAAGCCGTCGGGCGGGATGTTGTTGAGGTTAGCGCGCGGGAGTTCTTTGATGCGGATACTACGGAACTCGACGTAGTCGTTGTGGCCGAGCAAGCCGATGTGACCTTTTTCGCGGAGAAGGCCGGGGTGTTTGAGAAGAGTGTTGATGTCGGTGACGGCGTTGAGATTGGCGTTAAGAATCTGGCGGCCGTTGAGAACGACGCGGATGTTCCGACCGCTGACAGTGACCTCTTGCTTGTTCCACTCGCCAATCGGACGAAGAGCGCCGCGCTCGGCGGGCCAGATGCCATAGACGGAGCCGTGATATTGAGCGGGTTGGAGCTTGGCGTATTTCGGAGCGTCGTTGTCGAGAATCTGAAGCTCCATCCCAGTGTAAGCGAGACTGCCGCCTTCCATCGGAGAGCGGATGGCGATGCCGTTATTGCCGCCGGCTTCGAGCTTGAATTCAAGACGCAGAATGAAGTCGGCATACTCGCGCTCGGTGAGGAGGTTTCCACCGCCGCCTTTGGCGCAATAGAGAACGCCGTTGGTCACGCCGTAGCCGCCGCCTTGCGGAGCGACGAGGGTCCAACCCTTGAGCGATTGGCCGTCGAAAAGGCTGACGAAGCCATCTTCGCGCGCGCCGGGCAACGTGGCGCAGGCAACAATCAGAACGGTGAATAGCGCGAGGCAGAGGGACTTCCAATCACGGAATAAGCGGATCATAGGAGGAGTCGGTTGACTTTGACCATTATCTGCGCGAAAGGCTGTTGCGCCAAGGAATCAAAGTCAAGGCTCGAGGTCTTTCGGGTTGCTTCCCGACATAAAAAGAACATGATTACCAATCGAATGAGAAAGTTCGTGACCCTCTTCGTGGCGCTGTCCTTCAGCTGGCAGACCTTCGCCGCCGACCTCGACCTAATTCAAAGCGGGAAGATCGCCCAAGCCGTGGGGCGGATCCTGCAGCAGGTGCATTACCGCCAGACGCCGCTGGACGACACCGTCTCCGAGCTCTTCCTCCAGAACTATCTCGACGCGCTCGACTTCAACCATCTCATCTTCCTGCAGACGGACGTGGACGCGCTCCGCGTGAAATACGCCAAGAACCTCGACGACCTCACGCTCGCGGGAACCGTCGCGCCGGCACACGAGATCTTTGCGCTCTACCTCAAGCGCCTCGGCGAACGCCAGCAACTCACCGACCAGCTTTGCAAGGAGAAGTACACCTTCACCACCGACGAGTCGTTCATCCCCAGCCGCCAGAAACTGCCGTGGCCGAAAGATGCAACGGAAGCGGAGACGCTCTGGCGCCAGCGCATCAAGTTCGAGTTGCTCGCCGATCGTCTCTCCAAACAAATCAACGGCAAGCCCGCCGCGCAGGATGAGGAGACGCTCAAGGTAATCGGTCGCCGTTACAGCCGCTTGCTCAAAACGATGAAGGAGTATGACAACTCCGAAATCGTCGAGATCTATCTCACCGCGATGACGCGCACGTACGATCCGCACTCGGATTACATGAGCCCCGCCGAGGCGACGAATTTCGATATCAACAACATCAAGCTCTCGCTCATCGGCATCGGCGCCGTGCTCACGCAGGAGGACGGCTACACCAAGATCCAGCGTTTGATGCCCGGCGGCCCCGCTGCGCGCAGTAAGAAACTTCAAGCGAATGATCGCATCGTCGCCGTCGCGCAGGGCGAGGCGGAGCCGGTCGATGTGCTCGACATGAAGCTCGGCAAAGTCGTGGACATGATTCGCGGCAAAAAGAACACCGAGGTCCGCCTCACCATCATCCCCGGAAATTCCCCCGACGCCTCGACGAAGAAAGTCATCAGCATCATCCGCGACGAGGTGAAGCTCGCCGACCAACTCGCCAAGGCCCGCATCATCGAACACCCGAAGCCCGGTGGAGGCGTCGAGCGCCTTGGCGTCGTCAACCTGCCGGGGTTCTACGAGAATTGTTCCGAAGATGTGGAGACGCTCATCACGCGTTTGAAGAAGGAGAAGATTGATGGCTTGGTGCTCGACCTGCGCCGCAACGGCGGCGGCATCCTGCCCGAGGCCGTCGAACTTGCCGGCCTCTTCATCAAGGAAGGCCCCATCGTGCAAGTGAAGGACAGCCGCCGGCGCACGCAGATTTTGAGCGATGAGAATTCGAAGATCACATACGACGGCCCGCTGATTGTTGCCGTCGGTCACATGAGTGCTTCCGCCTCGGAGATTGTCGCCGCCGCGCTGCAGGATTACGGCCGCGCGCTCATCGTCGGCGAGGGATCCACCCACGGTAAAGGCACCGTGCAGCAGCTCATCCCGCTCAATCAGACCATCGCCGCCGGTCTCGGCCAAGATTCCGGAAAGCTCAAGTTCACCATCTCCAAATTCTATCGCGCCAACGGCGGCACTACGCAGCACGGCGGCGTGGCCTCCGATGTCAAACTCCCGTCCGTGCTCGATTACTTGGATCTCGGCGAAGCCAAACTGCCGCGCGCCCTGCCCGCCGACAGCATCACTCCCGCGCGTTACGAATCGCTGAACCGCGTCAAACCGCATCTCGCCGAGTTGAATCGCCTTTCGACCCAACGCCTCAGCGCCGACCGAGATTACGAATACATCCGGCAAGACATCGATCGCGTAAAGAAACAGCAGGAGGACAAGAGTGTCTCGCTAAACGAAGCGAAGCGCCGCCAGGAAGCCGCCACCCAGAAAGCCCAAATCGAGGCCCGCAAGAAGGAGCGTGTGGCCCGGCCCGCCAACGGCGAGAAAATCTACGAGTTGACCCTCGATGCCGCCAAGACTGGCAAGCCGCTCGCGCTCGTCGCCGCGGCCAGACCCGAACCGACCGAACCCAACGGTGGCGATGACTTTGAGCCAGCCGAACCGGATCCTGCCGCCGACGCTCCGCTTCGCGAAACCCTCCGCATCTTGAGCGATTACGGCCGCCTGCTGGGAGGCACTCCGCAAATAGGCAGCACACCGGCCAAGTAATCGATGGAGGTTCCAATCGAAAAACTTTGTAACGAAATGGCGAGCGAAGCCGTCCAACCGATTAGCTGCCGGTCGGCTCAATTTGACAGACGGCTAAACGGTGCGACAATTAAGGGAAATATGAAGCGTGTCGTTGTGTGGATGACAGTGTGCTGCGTGGCGGTTTCCGCCGTCTGTTTCCTATCGGCTGCCACACGTGGTCACGCCCTCTGGAAGACTCCCACACTTCGTCCCGTCAGCTACGTCCCGACCCCAGACACAAACAAGGTGGAGCAGAAGTCTTTCCCGACGACTGGCTGGTCATCCACTCGAGCTGGCGCGAGCGTCGGACGCACTTACGGCGATTACTACGTGGACCCGATGCTCTGGGAGTTCAATCGTAACCATCCCGCCACCGTTACCTACATCGGCAGCCTCTACTCCCCGACGTGGCTCTGGTACGATAACGCCGCCTCCAATTGGGTCTCCACACCGCCCGCTGGCGCGTGGGTGCCGCGCGACCCGACCCAATGGTACGATTCTCGCGGATTCACGAACTGGATTAGTACCCGCTCCATCCGGATGTGGCTTCGTACCGGATTCACCCCGCCTTACTGAACAAAGCCCAAAGACGAATCTCCACGCGGAGATGGCGGTTTTAAGAAGAAGTGAGAAGAAATGGTGCGCGCTGCAGGCCTCGAACCTGCGACCCCGTCCGTGTGAAGGACGTGCTCTACCACTGAGCTAAGCGCGCAGCGGAGCTCACAGTACCCACCACCTCGGACATTTCAAGGGGAATCTCGTTTCGAATCACCACCAGCGAGGCATCAGACGGTGCAGACGCAATTCTGATCACCGAACGGATTAGAAACGTGACCGTCACAACGGGGGTCATTCTCCCAGTGGCCGTCCACCAGGAATCGGTACTCATAGGTACCGTGATCCAAAGGTACCGCGGTTTTCCATGTGCCATTCTTCTGCCGCTTCAGACGGATGGGCGTGTGTTCCCATTCTGTGAAGTTGCCAGCCAGCAGGACATCTTTGGCTTCGGGGGCATGGAATTCGAAGTTCACCTTGGTTTTATCTGCGGTTTTCATCGTCATAGGAGTTGCGCTTTCTGATTTCCGGTCCGCTATCCTTCGCGGACGAATCTTTTCCTGAGAACGTAGCGAACCTACTCACGAGACATTGGTTTGCAAACCGTTTATTTGTGATTCTTATTCACAACTAAGGCTGGCACCAAAACCTAAAAATTGGCCTGATTTTAGCGGGCTCGACTCAGAATCGTGTCCCGTTGCGCCCAAGCCGGATCGGCTTTTTGGAAGTCCAGATTGTAGTGCAACCCGCGGCTCTCAGCCCGTTGGAGCGCGCTGGCAACGATGAGTTCGGCCACGGTGGCGATATTGCGCAACTCAAGCAAATCGCTCGCCACCACGAAGTCCCAGTAATACTGCTGGATTTCCTCTTGCAGCAAAGCGATTCGCTTTTGAGCACGCTCAAGCCGCTTCGTTGTGCGAACGATACCGACGTAATCCCACATCGTGCGCCGGATTTCGTCCCAGTTGTGCGAGACAACGACCAACTCGTCCGCGTTCTGCGCTTTGCCCAACTGCCAATCGGGCATCTGTAACTCAGAAAAATCAGGCGGCGCAGCCAACATCTTCTCCGCGGCGCGATGAGCGCAAACGAGCCCTTCCAGAAGCGAGTTGCTCGCGAGGCGATTCGCTCCGTGCAACCCCGTGCAGCTGACTTCGCCCACGGCCAGCAATCCCGCGATGGCGGTCTCGCCGTCCACCGTCGCCACCACTCCGCCACATTGGTAATGCGCCGCCGGCACGACCGGAATCGGCTCCTTCGTAATATCCATCCCGAACTTCAGGCACGTCTGATAAATGTTCGGAAACCGATCGATGATAAACCGCGCCGGCTTGTGTGTGATGTCCAGCAGCACGTGGGCCGCCCCCGTTCGCTTCATCTCGCTATCGATTGCCCGCGCCACCACGTCACGCGGCGCGAGCGATTTCAGTGGATGATGGCGATCCATGAATTCCACGCCGTCCACCGTCCGCAGCACCCCGCCCTCCCCGCGTACCGCCTCGGTGACGAGGAACGACTTCGCTTTCGGATGATACAGACACGTGGGATGGAACTGGACGAACTCCATGTTCGCGACGCGCGCGCCTGCGCGATAAGCCATCGCCACGCCGTCGCCAGTCGCGACGTCGGGATTCGTGGTGTAGAGATAAACTTTGCCGCAACCGCCCGTGGCCAGCAGCACCGAGCGGCATGCGAACGTCTCCACCCTCCCCGCCGCCTTATCGAGCACATACACTCCGACGCATCGATTCTCACCCGAATGGCCCAACTTGCGCGTGGTAATGAAATCAATGGCGAAGTGCTCCTCGAACACACGGATGTTCGGTTGGGCCGCCACCCCCGCCAGCAACGCGCGCTCAATCTCCCGCCCCGTCGCATCCTTCGCGTGCAAAATCCGCCGGCGCGAATGGCCTCCTTCGCGACCGAGATCGAAATGCCGCTCGCCATCCGGCGATTCCCCTTCCTCCTCCGTGAAGCGCATTCCCAACTCAATCAACTCCGCCACGCGCGATGGCCCTTCCGTGAGAATTTGCCGCACCACCGTTTCCCGACACAGGCCCGCCCCCGCCGCGAGCGTGTCCTTCACGTGCAACTCCACCGAATCGTCCCCACCCGTCACCGCAGCGATGCCGCCCTGCGCGTAATTCGTGTTCGATTCCGCCGCCCACCGCTTCGTCACAATCGCCACACGAAAACGCGGCGCTATTTTCAAAGCGAAGCTCAAGCCAGCGATACCGCTGCCAATCACGACAAAATCGAAATGGTGGGTCGGTGGGCTCACGTCACAATCTTTCGTTGTCGATCAACCGAGTTTTGCCTATGAATACCGCCAAAGCCATCTGCGCCCCGCGCCGCGGTGCCATCGGCAGCAACGTGTCAGGATCGAAGAACTCGACGTAATCCAACCGCGCCGTTGGCTCGAGTGAAATTAGTCTCGCGATTTGCATTTTCAACCGACTGGCCGAGGCCCCCTTCCCGCTCACGGCACGCCGCGCGAATTGGATGGATCGCCGCAGCACCGTCGCCTGCCGCCGCTCGTCCGAGGAGAGATACACGTTGCGCGAACTCATCGCCAATCCGTCCCGCTCCCGTTGCGTCGGCGCCACAACGACTCGCAACGGGAAATTCAAATCCGTCGTCATCCGGCGAATGACTGCCGCCTGTTGCCAATCTTTCGCCCCAAACACCGCCACGTCCGGTTGCACGATGTTGAACAGCTTCGCCACCACCGTCGTCACTCCGCGGAAATGCGTCCGACGCGCCGCCCCTTCCATCCCTTGCGAGAGTCGTTCCTCGACCACGTAAGTGCTGTAGTCGCCTTCTGCTCGGCCGGGATACATCTGTTTGTCGTCTGGGAAAAAGATCGCGTCCACGCCTGCCGCCGCGCAGAGAGTTTTGTCGCGGGTTAAGTCTCGCGGATATTTACTCAAATCCTCCGTCGCAGAAAACTGCGTCGGGTTCACGTAGATGCTCACGACCACTTGACCGTTCGGCCCAACGAGACGGCGCGCGCGTCGCACGAGGCCGAGGTGCCCATCGTGCAGATAGCCCATCGTCGGCACGAAACCGACACGTACGCCCTCACGCCGCCAACGACGCACCTGTCGCTGCATCGCAGAGATGGTTGAAATGACCCGCACCAAAGCTACTTAGCCGCCTTGCTCAAGGCTGTTCAACGAAATTGTCACCCGCAAAACAAACGGGCCGCAATTGCTCGCGGCCCGTTCTGCATTAATTCTTGAAGGAAATCCTCGAGCCGTTCAGCTCTTGAACTGCATCCACTGCGGCATCTCGTTCGCGCACGGCTGGTTCGTCGGCGCGTCGGGCGTCTTGCTGTTCACCTGCACCACGTTGTGGGAAAGCAGCCACGCCTCCACCTCGTCGCCCGAGACGTCCGCGAGCATCTGGCCGTTGATGTCCAAGCACGGCTGCAACATCTGGCCACTCTTCTCGATCATTTCCTGGCGCTGAACCGGATCGTTGATGATGTCGCGATCCTCGAACGGCAAGTCGTACTTCCGCAGGACGGCACGCACTCCGTTGCTCCAACCGCAGGTCGGCTTCATGTAGGCGATGATTTTTGGCTTATCCATAAATAAATATCCTGATGCAATCTCTCACAATAGCGACACCGACGGCAATCCTTTCCTCCAATAACCTCAACGGATTTTTGTCTGAACTTTGGCGAGACGACTGGTAGCGTGGGCGCATGTCGTTGAAGGTCTTGATCGCTCCGGACAAATTCAAGGGAACGCTCACCGCCCACGCCGCCGCTGAAGCAATCGCCCGCGGTTGGCGTAAAGCCCGCCCTGCCGACCAACTCGACCTGTTACCGATCAGCGATGGCGGCGATGGTTTCGGCGAGATTCTCTCCGGCCTGCTCGGCGCCCGACCGCAGCGACTCAAGACCGTGGACGCCGCCGAACGTCCACTCACGAGCACGTGGTGGTGGGAACTGAAAAATCGTACGGCCATCATCGAATCCGCTCGGATCGTTGGCTTGGCGCTGCTACCGCCTCGTAAATTTCATCCGTTCCAACTCGATACCCGCGGACTCGCGGCCGCCTTTACCGCCGCCGCGCGAAAAGGTGCGCGACGTTGCATCGTCGGCATCGGTGGTAGCGCGACGAACGACGGCGGCTTCGGCGTGGCCCGCGCGCTCGGCTGGCAATTTCTCAATCAGCATGATGAAGCCATCGAAACGTGGACAGCACTGCACTCGCTCGCGAGCATCCGCGCACCGAAGACACGACTTTTCCGCGAGGTGCTGGTGGCAGTGGATGTGCAGAACCGACTGCTCGGCGCGCGTGGATGCTCGCGAATTTACGGGCCGCAGAAAGGGCTGCGTCCCGAAGATTTCCCAGCCTCAGAGAAATGTCTGCGACGGTTGGCCGCGGTAGCGCGACGGCAATTCAATCGCGATTTCGCCACCGAACCGGGCAGCGGTGCGGCGGGTGGGCTCGGGTTCGGCCTGTGCGCTTTCGCAGGAGCGCGACTGGTTCCCGGCTTCGATCTTCTCGCTCGGCACGCGCAACTCGAACAGCATTTATGCGCAACGGACCTCGTCATCACCGGCGAAGGTGCGCTCGATAAATCCACGTTGATGGGCAAAGGCGTGGGCGAGTTGGCTAGCCGTTGCAAAAAACGGAAACTCCCGTGCGTGGGATTGGGCGGCCGAGTGGATGACCGCGCTCAACTTCGCCGACTCTTCGCCACGGCGCGTGGCATCACGGAAATCATCACACCAGAGAAAGCGCAGGCGCAGGCGGGACGTTATCTGGAACAACTCGCGGAGTTGATCGCCCGCGAATACCGCTGCGATTCGAAGAAGTAGAGCGGCCTATTTCCGACCGAACTCGAGTGCGCTAAATGCCGCGGCGGAAAGGCGGGCCGAACCAAAGAGCGGGCTGACAATCTGCGCCTCGCCGTCGCGCCACGCGATCAACTGGAATGTGAGGCGATTTCGTCCTGTAAAGAAACCGGTGGTCGCTCCTGCTGGGATGGCCGGCAGCGGCTTCGAAACGGTGAAATCGATGCGGCCGATTCGTTCCACCGGAATCTGCACTTCGCCAAAGGCGGCCTTCATCGTGGCCTTGCCGGCTTGAATAGCCACGACACTGCCGGAGATCATATCGCGGTTCGCAAGACGGATGGAATCCTCGGGCGCATTACCGGCGGGCGCGCCCAACTGCTCCGGTAATTGGCCGTCCCATTCCGTGACGCGCAGGTTGCTGATGCGCGACTGGCTTTGCATGGTTGCCGCAAATGCTAACCCTTTCCCTTTGCCGACGAACCCTTGCGGGTCCCGCCATTGCTTGACGAGAACGCCGTCCAGAATCAGAGCGATGGTCTGGGCGCGCTTATCGAAGCGGATGGACATCTGCACGGGCGCGTCGTTCGGGACGATGTTGAACTGCGCGGGTGAATCGAGATTGGTGGTACTGTAGTCATCACCAACTTTCTCGTGGCGGCCAAGGTGCGCGTATCCCGAGTTGAAGTTGAGAGTGTAAGCGTTTCCGAGAGAGAAGGAGGCTGGATTGTCCGTGCAGATGGCGAGGGCGAGCGAGGAAAGCCCGCGCCAGTTCAGGTCGAACTCGATGTTCGCCGCGTCGGGAAAATCAATATTACGCCCGATGGTGCCCGCTTCACCGCTGCTGACGAGTGCCCCGTCTTTCACCTGCCAACCGATTGCCGCCAGCGTGATTGCGCGTTCGATTTTCTCTTCGCCGCGACGAAACTCGACCATGACTTTCTGGCCCGGCGCGCGGCTTTTGATGTTCGCGATGAGCTCGTCGCGTTTCATGAACTTTTTACCATCAACGGAAATGACGACATCGCCGATCTTCACGCCAGCGCCTTCAGCCGGACCGTTGGCCACGAGGCTATTCACAAGCACGCCGCCGATTTCCTCGCCGTCCTGCCCGAGTTGCACGCCCATGACGCCGCCGCCCCAACCGGTGAAAGCCGCTGCGCCTTCCAGCACCACGCGACCGTGCGCAGTGAAGGAAAGATCGCGAAGCGCAAAGCGCGGCAGACTCAAGCGCCCCGCATACCACGTCTCGAGGAGAAGGTGCTCAGCGTTCAGACCAACGACATCGCCAACTAGCGTGTCACCGTTCACGAGACGGACGAGTGCGCTGTGGCGACGTTGCTCACGCGGAACGGCCGCGGGGTGCAATTCGAGTCGAGCGAGGGTTTCCGCCGCGATTATCCATGGCGCTTTGGCGGCCGGATGTTTCCACTGAAGCCCTTCTTTCGGATCGAAGCCAACAAGCTCGCCGGAGAAGATGTCGCCGTTGCTGAGGTGCAGCGAACCCGTACGCAGTGCAAGCGTTTCCGCCCCCATCATCGCGGACGCGACGGCGAGAAGAAGAATGACGAAGTGCGCGCGCATGCTGTTTCGAGGTCACATTGCCGCCGACAGTCTGACTGCGCAACCTCGGACATCGAGTTGTTATCCACGCAGAAAAACGCGGGCGATTATTTTCTATCTCCACCTCCGACTCTGTGCGTTAATCCGCCAACCAATCATCGCCCTCTTGTATTCGGATGACCACAGATCCCTCCATCAATCCAGCCGAAGCCGCCGACACGCCGCCGCCCGTACCGCCGACACCGCTCAATTGGCGTCTGGCAATCGGCGCCGCAATCACGGGCCTCGCAGGACTTGCTTGGTTGTTCCGCGACACGATCGGGACACGCGGGCAGGCCTTCGCAGGGATTCTCTTCTTCTTCGGTTTGGTGGCGATGTTCTCGCGCAATTTGCGTCAGGTAAACTGGCGAACTATCGGCTGGGGCGTCGCGCTACAAGTGATCCTCGCGCTGCTGGTGCTGAAGGTGCCGTGGGTGAACGACGCCTTTCATGCAGGCAAAGTGGTCGTGCTGAAGTTCATGGACTTCTCCGACAAAGGAGCCGAGTTCGTCTTCGGAAATCTGGCACGCCCCGGAGATTTGGCGCTCAATCCGGGAAAGGAATTTCTGTTCATCTTCGCGTTCAAAGCGCTGCCGCCCATCCTCTTCATCTCAGCTTTTTTCACCGTGTTGTATCACTACGGAATCCTGCAACGCGGCGTGCGGTTGATGGCACGCGGAATGGTGCATCTGATGGGCACCAGCGGCGCGGAAACGCTTTCCGTTTCAGCGAACGTCTTCATGGGGCAGACCGAAGCGCCGCTCATCGTGAAGCCATACATACCGCGCATGACGAACTCGGAACTCTTCGCGCTGATGGCCAGCGGCATGGCGCACATCTCCGGCGGCATGATGGTCGTGTACATCAACTACGGCGCGGACCCCGTGGCCGTCCTCACGACCTGCATTATGGCCTGCCCGTGCAGTCTGTATCTCGCGAAACTTTTTATGCCCGAACTGGGCAGACCGGAAACCGCGGGCACGGTGCACACGCAATCGGAGAAGTCACCCTACGTAAACGGCATCGACGCCGCGGCGGGAGGCACCGCTGATGGCTTGCGACTGGCTCTGAACGTGGGCGCGATGTTGATTGTCTTCATCGCGTTTGTGGCGATGTTCGACGCGTTACTCGGGTTGGTGGCTCCGGCGCTTTCGCTGCAGAAAATCTTCGGCTGGATGTTCTCGCCGGCAGCGTTTCTCATGGGAGTGGAGCCGGCGGACATCTCGAAAGTCGGTAGCCTGCTGGGCGCAAAGCTCGCCATCAACGAACACTACGCCTACCTCGTGATGAAAGGCTGGAAAGCTACGGAGGGATTCATGAGCGACCGCTCCTATCTGCTCGCGGCGTTCGCGCTCACCGGTTTTGCAAACTTCGCGTCTGTCGGAATCCAGCTCGGCGGCATCGGCGCGATGGCACCGGATCGCCGGCACGACCTCGCTCGGCTCGGGCTTAAAGCATTGTTCGTCGGATTCGTCGCCACGTTACTTAATGCCGCGGTCGCGGGGCTTTTGATCTGAAGAATCTGCGCCGGATGCGAACCTTCGTTTGACGCGCCCCACGGCAAGTGTTGAAATGATGGGCACTGTGCGCCAGTTCATCTGCATTCTCCTTCTGCTCGCCTCGACGAGCCTCGACGCCCGCGCGGCGGAAGATCGTTTCGCGCCGACGTTGAAAGAGTTCGTCGAAAAGTTCCAAGGACGCGGCGCGCTCACCGACAGCTCCAAGCCGCTCACGCCCGCCGAGACGATTCAGCAATTCAAGCTCGCGCCCGGAGTAGAGATGCAGGTGGTCGCGCACGAGCCGGTGATTCGCCAACCGTTGAACATGAACTTCGACGAGCGCGGTCGGTTGTGGGTCGTGGAGTATCTGCAATATCCCTTTCCCGCCGGAATGAAGGTGGTGAAGTACGACCAATACCTGCGCGCGATTTACGACAAGGTGTCGCCGCCGCCGCCGCGCCACTTCCGCGGCGCCGACCAGATTACGATCCTCGAGGATAGCGACGGGGACGGGACGTTCGATAAGCACAAGGTTTTCCTCAACGGCCTGAACATGGCGCGGAGCGTGGTGGTCGGCCGCGGCGGCGCGTGGGTTCTGATGCCGCCCTATCTGCTTTTCTATCCTGACAAAAACCGCGACGACATACCCGATGGCGATCCAGAAGTGCACCTCTCCGGATTCGGTTTGGAGGACACGCACTCAGGCGCGAACAGCTTGCGTTGGGGACCGGACGGCTGGCTTTACGGCGCGCACGGCAGCACCTGCACGGCGGATGTGAAAGGCGTGAAATTCCTCGGTCAAGCGATCTGGCGCTATCATCCAGTGACGAAGGAGTTCGAGGTTTTCGCCGAAGGCGGCGGCAACACGTACTGCGTGGACTTCGATGCGCAGGGCCGACTCTTCTCGGGATCGAACTACGGCGACACGCGCGGAGTCCACTACGAGCAGGGCGGCGCTTACATCAAAGGTTGGGGCAAACACGGGCCGCTGATGAACCCGCACTCGTACGGATGGTTCGAGCACATGGCTCACAACGGATTCAAGCCGCGTTTCGCGCAGTCCATCATCATCTACGAAGGCGGCGCGATCCCCGCGCTCGAGGGCCATCTCGTTGCCGCGATGTCGCTCGTCAATCGCGTTCAGACAAGTCGCCTGTATACCGACGCTTCGACTTTCCGTACCCAGGATGTCGAACCGCTGATCCTCACCAACGACCGCTGGTTCCGCCCCGTGGACACGAAAGCGGGTCCCGACGGGGCGATTTACTTCGCCGATTGGTACGATAGCCGGCTCAGCCATCTCGATCCACGCGACACGTGGCACAAAGAGAGCGGCCGCATTTATCGCTTGCAGGCGAAAGGCGCGAAAGCCAGCAAGCCGTTCGATCTCGGCAAACTTTCCACGGACGATCTCATCAGCCAGTTGAACTCGCCGAACAAATGGTTCCGTCAAGAAGCTCAGCGACTCCTCGCCGACCGGCGCGATACGGTGGCGATTCCCGCGCTCAAAGCCCTGCTGAAACACGAGTCCGGCCAACTCGCACTCGAAGCGCTCTGGGCCGTCCACAGCAGCGGTGGCTTCGATGACGTCCTCGCCAGCGAAACGCTGCGACACACGAATCCGTTCGTCCGCTACTGGACCATCCGATTGCTCGGCGACAGTCGCCAACTTGCGTCCGCGCTTCAGCCTCGCCTTCTTGAAATGGCCCGCAGCGAAGCGAACGTGGAGGTTCGCACCCAGCTCGCCGCCTCGTGCAAACGCTGGCCCGCTGCAATCGCGCTGCCCATCGTGCGCGAACTTTGTCTGCGCACCGAGGACGCCGATGACAAACACCAACCGCTCCTGCTCTGGTGGGCGATTGAAAACAAAGCCGCTAGTGACCGCACGGCTGTGCTGAATCTTTTGAAGGAGCCGGCTTTTTGGAACACGCCGATTGTCGCGCGGCATCTGGTTCAACGCCTCGGGCAGCGTTACACCGCCGAGCGCACCGAGGAAAACTTCAACGCCGCCGCAATGTTGCTCGCACTCGCTCCGGCAACCGCGCACGCGGACCATCTCGTCGCTGGAATGGACGAGGGATTGCGCGGCGATTCGCTGCAAGCCATCCCTGCGACGCTCAAAATGCGTGTCGCTGCACTGTGGGAATCGCGTCCGCACACGCCCGCGCTCGTCAGCGTCGCGCTCCGCCTCGGTCACGAACCCGCCGCCGTCGCCGCCGCGCAACATATAGCCAATCCGACAACCACGGCCATCGACCGGAGCAAGTTACTCGCCCTCATCGCCGAGCGCCGCGAAGTCGCCGCACTGCCGTTGCTGCTCGAACTGCTGCGAACCGAAAAGATCGAGTCGCTTCGCGCGGAATTACTCAATGCACTCCAGCGTTTCGATGACCCGAAGGTCGCGCGCACATTGCTCGAGCTTCACTCGGAGTTCACCGCCAAACTCCGCGCCTCCGCGCAAGCCATTCTCGTCAGTCGCAGCGCGTGGGCGCGACTGCTCCTCGCGACCGTGGAGAAAGGCGAGTTGAAGAAGGAACAAATCGGCGTGGCGAACCTGCTCGCCATCCAGAATCTGCACGACCCGCAATGTGATGTGCTGTTGAAAAAACATTGGGGCCGGCTCACGAAGAGTTCGACGGAAAAAGAGGCGCAGATTGCGAAGGCTCGACAAATTCTCGCCTCGGGAAAAGGCGACGCGAAAGCGGGCCGTGAGATTTTCACACTACTCTGTTCCAGTTGCCACACGTTGAATGGACAGGGCGCCAAGCTCGGACCGGACCTCACTGGCTACGAACGCGACAATCTCGATTTCATCCTGCCGGCTATCGTCGATCCGAACCTCGCCATCCGCGAGGAGTACATTCCATTCGTTGTCGACATGCGCGACGGACAAGTCCTCAGCGGGTTGCTCGTCGAACAATCACCTCAATCGGTGACGCTGCTCATCGCTGGACAGCGCACTGTGCTTCCGCGCGCGGAGATTCAGAAATTCCAAGCGTCGGCTATCTCACCCATGCCCGAGGGCTTGACCGAAACGATGACCGACCAGCAGTTGCGCGACCTCTTCGCCTATCTGCAAGCCGGCGCGCGCGGCAAGTAATCGAACCGCCGCGCAACAGGCTATTGCATCCCCTGCCCGCCTTCATTACCGTTAGCATCTTGAATTTTGGACGGTGCGCAGATGGAGCAAACAACGAGGACCAACACTAACAGCAGACTGAATATGGCTTATCTCAACGACAATTATCTCAAACTGAAGGCCGGCTATCTTTTCCCGGAAATCGGTCGGCGCGTGAAGGCGTTCTGCGACGCGAATCCCGCCGCTGCGCAGCGGCTCATCCGTTGCGGCATTGGTGATGTGACGGAGCCGTTGCCGCTCGCCGTCACCGCCGCGCTGCACAAAGCGGTGGATGAGATGGGCGCGCGCGCGACGTTCAAAGGCTACGGCCCCGAGCAGGGCTACGACTTCCTTCGCGCGGCCATCGCGAAGAATGATTATCGCGATCACGGGATTGATGTGGCCGATGACGAGATTTTCGTGAGCGACGGTTCCAAATGCGATTGCGGCAACATCCTCGACATTCTCGGCGGCAAAAACAAAATCGCCATCAGCGACCCCGTCTATCCCGTGTACGTGGACACGAACGTGATGGCCGGCCACACCGGCGAAGCGAACGAGGCCGGCGCGTACGGCAAGATTGTTTATCTGCCCTGCCGACCGAGCAACGGCTTCATCCCCGAGCCACCGAAGAAACATGTGGACGTGATTTATCTTTGCTCGCCGAATAATCCCACCGGCGCGGCCGCCACGCGCGAGCAACTCGAGTCGTGGGTGAAGTACGCGCTCGAGCACAAGTCCGTCATTCTTTTCGACGCCGCGTACGAGGCGTACATCAGCGAGCCGGGCATCCCGCATTCCATCTACGAAATCCCCGGCGCGCGCGAATGCGCCATCGAGTTCCGCAGCTTCTCCAAGAACGGCGGGTTCACCGGCACGCGCTGCGCGTTCACCGTGGTGCCCAAGTCGCTCAACGTGCAGACCAAATCCGGCGAGGTGAAGCCGCTGCACCCGCTCTGGAATCGCCGCATGACCACGAAGTTCAACGGCGTCTCGTACATCATCCAACGCGCGGCCGAGGCGCTGTACTCGGACGACGGCAAGGCGCAGGTGCGCGCGCTCATCGAACATTACATGGGCAACGCGAAAGTGCTCCGCGCCGGCGCGCGCAAGGCGGGACTGAAAGTTTTTGGCGGCGTCAACGCGCCGTACATCTGGGTGCGCACGCCGAAAGGCGTCACGAGTTGGCAGATCTTCGACAAGATTCTCAACGAAGCCAACGTCGTCATCACCCCCGGCAGCGGCTTTGGCTCCAAGGGCGAAGGCTTCTTCCGCATCTCGGCATTCAACAGCCGCGCCAACGCCGAAGAAGTCGCCCGCCGCCTGCAGGAACTGAAGTGGTGAACCACGCTGCCGCAGCGGAGCTTTAATTGTAAAAAGAGAAGGCCCGCTTTGCAGCGGGCCTTCTTCAATTTGTGAGAGACAGGATTTGCGACGCGGGGCTTACTTCGTCTTCGCCTTCTGATCCACGACGGTCTTGATGTCCACCTTCTCGGTGCCAACGAGCTTGGCGGCCTTGTCGCCGAGGCCGCGCGCGAGCAGGCCGCTCGTGTCGCAACCGGCGGAGATGGCGGAGATGCGGCCGCCCTTCTCAATCAGGAAATTACTCGGCATGGTCTTCGTCTGAAAAACCTTCCAGCTATCGCCCTTTGTATCCACTGCGTAGAGCATGTTGATTTTCTTTTCCTTCGCGTACGATTCCACCTTGGTGTCGGGCTCTTTGAAGATGGCGAGGCTGATGAGCCCTTTCGCCTTGTAGGCCGCGTGCACTTCCTGGAAATACGGCAACTCCTTGTCGCAGCCGAGGCAGCCGCACGTGAGACGCACGAGCACCGGCCCCTTGTCGGTGAGCGTCTTGAGGTCGATGATCTTGCCGGTCGAGTCCTTGATGGAGAACGCCGGCGCGGGTTGACCTACGGCGACCTTGGTGTCTTCGGCCTGCGCGACGTAGCCCAGGAGGACGGCGGAGAGTGCAATGATAGTTGTTTTCATAGCGTTGACTGGTTGACTGACCTGAATCTGCACTCCTTTATTCAAAAGGCAAACTCCAATTCCAATCCTTCCCGCAACCTTCCTTCAATCTCTGAACAACATACCCTTGTCGCACCAATCCAACCGTGTTATTAATGTCTTCACACGATGAAATCCGCCCTCGCTTTCGTTGCTTGCCTTGCCGTCACGCGCTTGATGGCGCATCCCGGTCACGAGCACGAGATTCCGTTCGTCGGGTTCGAGTTCGCCACGCTCGCGTCCACCACGAAGCAGACCGGCGCGCAGCAATTCCCCGTCAGCACCGTCTCCATCACCGTGCAGGGCGATGCGCGGAACATTCGCGCCAACGGCATTCCCAACCACGTCACCGGACAGTTCCCTAATCGCGGCAATCCCAACAGTGTCTCCGCGCAGAACTACAACTTCACCGTCGCGGCCAAGCCCCAAGCCGCCGCGCGCCCGACCTTCGCGGGCATGAACCTCTTCGGCGTCGCTTTGAACGGCGTCGTGTTCGATCCCGGCGCGGCCGAATGGTGGAATGGCGACCGCGCGTGGCAATACGAACCGCTCGGCGGCGCCATCAATCTCGGTCTCGACCAGAGCAACGCCCACGTGCAGCCGACCGGCGCGTATCATTATCACGGTCTCCCCGCCGCGCTCCTCCAGAACCTCAGCGGCGGCAAACCTCGCATGACCCTCGTCGGCTGGGCTGCGGACGGCTTCCCCATCTACGGACCCCTCGCCCCCGCCAGCGCGACTAACGCCGCCAGCGCGCTCAAGTTGATGAAGCCAAGCTGGCGCGTGAAACAAGGCAACCGCACCAGCGGCCCCGGCGGCAAGCACGACGGCACCTTCGTGGCCGACTACGAATACGTCGCCGGCATCGGCGACCTCGATGAGTGCAACGGCCGCATCGGCGTCACGCCCGAGTTCCCCGCCGGCACTTATTACTACGCGCTCACGAGCGAATTTCCCTTCATCCCGCGTTACTTCAAAGGCACGCCGAGCCAAAGCTTCGCCCGCCGCGGCCCCGGCGGCGGCGGCCCTTCTGGACAAGGACCTCAAACCGGCCCCGATGGACAAGGCCGCCCCGGATTCCCGCCGCCCAAGAAAGGCCCGACGCCGGGCAAACAGAAACCACCGCCGGGCGGCTTCGGTATTTTTTGAATGAGCAGACGCCCCGATCCGTCGGCCTCTCCACGATTTATGAAACACCTCCTCATCCCACTCACCCTCGCCATGTTCAACCTCATCAGCCCCACGTTCGCGGCGGCTGCGGACGAAACCGGCTTCACACCCCTCTTTAACGGCAAGGATTTCGCCGGTTGGCGTTTCTCCGGTCAGAAGGAAGGCGTGGCGTGGCCCGAGAATTGGAAGGTCAGCGGCGGCATGATTCAGGTCACCGGAGGCGGTAAGCCGAACCTCGTCACCGAACGCGAATACGGCGACTTCGAGATGATCTTCGAATGGCGCGCCTTGAAGGATAAATACAACAGCGGTTTCTACATTCGCAGCGGCAAAGACACCGGCAGCAACCAGCTCAACCTCGCCAAGGGCGCCGAGGGCGGCCTCGTCGGCGGCAAGGTCGAGGGCGCGAAGGCCGTGCCCGAATTGCAGAACAAAGCGGGCGAATGGAACACCTGGCGCGTCCTCGTGAAAGGCGACAAGGTGAGCTTCTGGTGCAACGGCAAAGTCGCGTGGGAAGGCACCGGCATCAAGCCCGCCAAAGGCCACATCGGATTTCAAGCCGAAGGCGCCGCGCTCGACTTCCGCAACCTCCGCCTGCGCGAGATTAAATAACCCGCTCCCTCTTTCGGACGAAAGGTAACGACGGCCCGATGGGACGTCCGACCGACGCAGCGCGTCGGCCCTACCCCGTCGTGCACTTATGCTCCGGAGCCGCCTTCACAGTGTCAAAAGCCACATCGCGTCGTTGAAATGATGCTTTGAGACGCCTGCCCATCCCTTCAAGCGCTTCAATTGCTAATCCGACCGCTTCGATCGCTCCTCGAACTCGCGCGCCCGCTTTTCCCCTTCGGCACGTTCCTCAGCCGTGATGCGTTTCTCGATGAACCGAGCGGTCTTTTTGGCCGATTCATCGCCTTCCGCGCTGGCGAGAATGAACCATTTGAAAGCCTCTGCCATATCCTTCGGCACCCCTTCGCCGATGAAATACATCGCCCCGAGACTGGCCTGCGCCTCGGCATCGCCCTTTTCCGCTCGACCACGCAATACAGCCAGCGCCTTCGCATCCCCTGCGGCCGCTTTCTCCGCCAATGCGATCACTTCTTGCGAGGGAACCTTCTTTTCCGGCTTTTTGCCGCAGCCAATCAAGGCAGACACCAGAACCAGACTTAGAACCAGCAATCGGAAAATCCTCATCCCCTCCACTGTCATTGAACCCTACCCCATTCCGCAAGTGAAACCCCCGCCTTTGATCGTTAAGCGCCTCGAAAAGACAAGCGCGACGGAGATTTCCAGCGCGCCATCACCACCGCCGATCTCCTTTTCGACAAGCACCTCCTCCTGCGCAAAGGCAAGCGCACCTACACCGTCGTCACCGCGAAGTGATCGCCTCGCCCTTCCCTCTTCCCTCGGGGATGGAGTGGACGGGACGAACGGATGACGGAGCGCTTGCGTCTTGGTGGGCGCTGGCACAGGGTTCAGAAAGCATAACCTGTCGTCCTAGAGGGAACCGTCGATGCACATCTACATAGTAAAAAACGGAACGAAGACGGGACCCTACAGTGAGGAGCAAGTTCGGGGAATGCTGACCGGCGGGCTCGTTTCCGTTGACGATTCCGCGTGGCACGAGGGCACGGTTGATTGGCAACCGCTTCACGCGCTGCTTGGATTTAAGCAGCCTCCCCCGATTCCAACAGCGGTTCCTCCGGTTGTGGCACAGCAAGCCCATGTCGCGAGCGGTGCGTCTTCCTTAGTTTCTCAAGTGATCACACAAACGCTTAAGCCTGCGGGCGCGAACAGCGACCACAGCAATGTCGAAATTCTCGAAATCGCGAAACAGCAGAAGACTATCCTTTGGTTTATCCCAATCTCCATACTATCCATCCTAGTGTATCTCGTAGCCGTCGCTATGGGACCGGAAATAGCTTCAGCCATCCCAATCACCATCGCCACCGCCACCGCCATCGCCATCGGCGTCATTTCACTAATATTTGTCTATCAGCTTGCGCTGGCGCTCAAGGAACCCGCCCCTTTGTTGTATGTCGCTCTCGCCATGATTCCATGTATCAGCACCATAGCAATTCTGATCCTTAACGGCCGAGCGACATCTGCCCTCAAAGCACAGGGAATCCGCGTTGGTCTTATGGGAGCACGGAAGGAAGACCTCGACAAGATTAACGCCAATACCGCCATTGCGCCGGGTGGTTCTCACACCGTGGCCTTGAAAAATGCCGCACCATCGGCTGATGAAGGGGACGCTGAAGCCCAGTTCAACCTCGGATGGATGTATGGCAATGGCCTCGGCGTGGCGAAGGATGAGGTCGAGGCTTACAAATGGTTCCTGCTCTCCGGGGTGCAGGGCAATGGATCCGCCAAGAGATATATTCCACTTATCGAGAAACGTCTGACGCCTGAGCAACGTGCCGAGGGGCAAAAGCGCTTCCGCGAGTTCAAGAAGAAGTAATCGCAGAAGCAGCGCGGTCTCGCTAGCGGCTCTTGCCGCCCGTCATATTTATCCCGATTCGATATTTATGATTCGACCAATCATAATTATGGCGCTTCTCCGCTCCCGTCGGCCATTCCCCCTTGAATGAGCCGTCGAAGCATCCGAATCCGTCGTTTGACCCCTTGAATTGATAATCGAGGCGATTGAATTAACAATTCGACCACCTCCATTGATAACTCGACCACCTCCATTGATAACTCGACTGCCTCCATTGATAACTCGACTGCCTCCATTGATAATTCGACCACCTCGATTATCAATTCGACCAGTTGAATTGATAATTCGACTGCTTCAATTCGCAATTCGACCGGTCACATTGATGATTGGACCGGCTTAATTAAGAATACGAGCGGTTGAATGGGCCATCACGCCCATTTTAAAGAGGATCGTTTTTCGGCATTTCAGGCCTGTTTCACCCCAGCTAACCGTCATATAAAAAAGACCGATAAGGCTCTGATAAAATAATGTCACGACCGCTTGACGGAACGCCCACCTCGAAGCATTTATAATCCAACATATGAATAAATTATGTGTCGTACGCCAGGGCGGCGCAGAAATGCCCCACAACAACTGCCTTCGGGCAGCCTTAGTACTCACAGCCGTTAACCATCCAACCGCGGAGGTGTCCCATGTATGACCGCATCTCGATTCTGTTGAAGCTCTGGGAGGAACGATTCCCCGAGCGCAAGCTGGGCGGCGACTCGCTGGCGCAGGGGCAGCAGAACCTCAAGCCGTTCCTAACCGCCAGCGACGAAACCATCGCTCATGAGCAGGATTGGCGCATGAGCATTGGCGTTCGCAAGCGGCTGACCAAGCCGGCCGCGGCGCACCTCAAACGCTACATCCACGCCATCCTTTCGGATCTGGAACTGGGCGCGAGCGACTCGGAACTGCTGCGCCCGCTGGACCTGAAGATGGAAATCGAGAAGAAGCGGTCTGGGCGCAGCCGGACGGACAGCTCCGAACCTGAGCCGCCAACCCCGCCTCTCGCCGAGGAGCCCGACACAACGCCGCCTCCCGCCGCGACATAAGGCAGCCAGTAGATAAACATAAAAGCCCGAGCCATTCTGGCTCGGGCTTTTATTATACCTTTTAGAAAGGCGAACGGCTTACTTCGTCGGCGAGTAATCGGTCGCCTTGAGGAAGAGGGAGATGACGCCGTCCTTGGCTGCGGTGAGCGAGCCGCCGGCTTTCTTCTCGGACTCGGCGCGGGCCTTCGTCCACGCCGCATCGGTGCGGAAGTTCTTGAAGGATTCCGCCGCGGCCTCGCGACTCTTGTGGGCGATGATGTACACGAGTATGTCCCCTGCCCCCTTCTGGTCCGGCATCAGGTTCCAGTAGGCGAGGTTGGTCATGCCGTGCTTGGCGAAGAGCGCCACGGTGTGGTCGCGGAAGCGGGCGTTCAGGCCGGCGAGGTTGCCGGCGCTGGCGGTGTAGGTGCGGAGCTCGAACGCGCGCGCCTCCGTGCCAGCCGAGGCTTTGATCGCGGGCGAATAATCAGTCGCGAGGTAGAACGGGTTCTCGACCTTGGAGACCAATGAGCCGTTCTTCTCAGATTCCTTGAAGGCGGTCACCCACTCCGGATCGGCCATGAAGGCTTTCCACGACTGGTCGCGCGCGGCACGGCTGGGGTAGCTGAGCACGAAGACGAGCTTGGTCTCCGGCGCATCCACGGGCACGAAATAGCCGAGCTGCTCGATGCCGTGCTTCTGGAAAAGGCGAACGGTGTGGTCGCGGAAGCGCTTGTGCAGGGCTTCCATCTTGCCGGCGCTGGCGGTGTAGGTGCGAATCTCATACACGCGCGCCTCCTTATCAGCAGTGGCAGCGGTGGCGGTGAGGGCAATCGTCATGGCGAGGAATGTGAGAATCTTGTTCATACGTCGTGGGATGATGCCGTGCTGTGGCGGGTTGGCAAAACCTTTTTAAGCGAGCCAACTCACTTCGTTTGAGTCCAGAGAATGGCGTTCTGGAGAAGCTGCTGATACGCGGGGAGGCTGTGGGCGCGGGCGTCGTGGCCGAGTGTGAGGCCGACGATGCGGGCCTTGGGATGCTTCACGATGAAGAGCTGCGGGTAGTCTTTACCCTTCGCCGCGCTGTGAGCCGTGGCGAGAACCTCGATGGGCGTGCCGGCCGCATCGGGCTCGAAGTAGTAAAGCTCGTCCGTGATGCGGAAGCTCGCGGGGACGCCCTTGAGCAGCGGATGGTCCGGCTGCGAAACCTTCACCTCGTATTCGCCGAGGCGATCGTGGCCACGCGATCCGCCGCCGGCGAGTTCGCGGTTGTATTCGGGCCAATCGCGGTAGTTATACCAGACGCCGGCGTGCAGCAGCACGACACCTTTGCCCGCCGCGACGTGGTCGAAGAGCGCTTTGCGAACCGCGGGCGTGGTGAACGCGGGCGTGTTCACGCTGAGGACGAGGACGTCCACGGTCTTCACGTGCTCCACGAAGTCGAGCGGACTTTCGGTGTAATTCACGGAGAACTTCGCGGCCTTAAGCATCGCCACATCGGCGAGGTTGAAGAACTTGTGGAAGTCATGCGAGCTACCGCCACCGATGAGCAGCACCTTCGTGCCCGTGCTCCACTCGATCTTCGCCGCACCCGGTGGCAATGGAAGTGTCGCGGGCCCTTTCGGCGCGTCCTTCTTTGCAACGGCCTTCGGAACCACAGGCGCGTTGTTCCCTTCAGGACGAAGCACGGCAGCGGCTTCGTTTGGTTTTGTGAACTCGTCGAGATTCTTGCGCTTGCCAGCCCACGCGATGCCGCGCAGCAAAATCGTCTTCACGTCGCTGCGACTGAAGTTCGTGTACGTGTGCCCGGGAACAAAGACAAACGCGCGCTGGGCGCCCGGCTTCTCGTACGTCCAGATTTGCGTCTGCTCCTCGAATCCGTCGCCCTTCTTCTTCGGCGTGGGCGAAACCGCGAGCGCACGGATGTCATCGCGGAGGTCCATGTCGTAGTAGATTTCATCCTTCATACCGAAGTCGGCAATGGCTCGCGTGATGAGCGAATCCCGATCGGTGAAACGCAACTGCATCGGGCCTTCTTTCCACTTGGTGACCTTGTGCCGCCAAGATCCTCCGATGAGATCTTTGTAGTAGAGAACCGTGGCATCGTCGCCGGCGAGAGTGGCTGCATGAATGACAACAAAGCCGCCGCCACGTTTGGCGTAGGCGTCCACGAGCGCTTTCTCCTCCGGCTTGAAGTCGCCGCCGACTTGCCGGTGAATGATTAGCACGTCGGTCTCAGCCAATTGTTCGGCCGTGGGGAAAGTCTGACTACCGCTCGCCTTCGCACCGGCCGCGTTGAGCAGAGGAACCCAATCGCGCAGAAAAGCCGGATAATCATGATCCCCTGGCCCGTGGGATTTCGGCCCCGATCGAATGAAGATTCTCAGCGGTTCGGCGGCGGAGAGAGCGAAAGTCGTTCCAATGAAACCGAGCAGCAAGAAAAGCATCACACGCATACCCGACAGCATAGTTGCTCAATCGAAAGATTGGCAACTCACTATTCCGACAACGGCCGCATTCGCCGGAATGGCTCACTCGTAAACGTATTTTGAAATCCACGGGTCGCGCGTGCGTTCCTGAAACGCCTTCAATCGCGCACCCAACTCTTCGAACACCGCTTTGTGCTTCGCGCTTTGCGCGAGGTTGCTCACCTCGTCCGGATCGTTCTGCAAATCATACAGCTCGTAGCGCGGACGCTGGAGGTAATCCTGCACGGGGCGTTTGCCGTAACGACTCGCGCCGCTCTTGAGAAAATCCTGCCACGTAGCCGACTCGTGAAGGTCGGACGCAAAAGGATACGGCAGCGGATGCGCGAGGTTCAGGATGAGTTTGTAACGCTCGGTGCGGATGCAGCGCATCGGGTAATACATCGTGATCTCGTGAAACTGGTGCGAACCGAAAACGACATCCCAACCGGGCACAGCACTCCCATCAATCGTCGGCAAGAACGAACGGCCGTGAAATTTGTAAGAGACATCCACCGCTTTCTTTTTCGCCGCCTTACCGCCGTCCTCGCCACTGGCAACCAGCGGTGGCGCGAGCACTTCCTTCACGCCGGCGAAATCGAGAATCGTCGGCGTCAGATCCACCCACGATGTCAGCGCGTCACTCGCCACACCGCGCTGCTTTTGGTTTGGGCTGCGGACGACGAGCGGTAAGCGCATCCCCGGCTCGTAAAGCGTCGTCTTCGCACCGGGCCAGGCCATCCCGTTATCCGAAGCGAAAAGGATGAGCGTGTTCTCATACTGGCCTGTCTCCTTGAGAATCTCGATGAGCCGACCGAGCGCGGCGTCGGTGCGCGTGATGGCTTGATAATATTGCGCCAACTCCGCGCGACACGCCGGCGTATCCGGCAGATACGGCGGAACGGCGATGGCTTTCTCCTCGTATTTCACATCAGTGTGACCGGGCATCGGCTGATGATTTCCGAAGGCATTCGGTTTGAGCGGATGTCCGGGCACCGCGCCGCCGGAGCGATGCGGCGTGAGCGGACAGAAGTAGAGGAAGAACGGCTGCGACTTGTCGGCGACGAACTCGCGACTACCCTCGGCCAGCGCCATCGGGTTCCAGCCGACGCCCGGAATGACTTTTCCAAATTGATACACACTCTCCGGCTGCACGTGGAATTTGCCCGCGCGCGCCGTGCGGTAGCCGTTGCGCGTGAGAATGACTGGCAAACTTTGCACCGATGGGAACGCGTGGAAGTTGTGGAACGCGTGTTGGTGACCGTAGTGGCCGTTGGCGTGGTTGTGCAGCCCGCTCAAAATCACCGAGCGACTCGCGCTGCAACTCGCCGTGGTGCAGAAGGCTCGGCGATAGAGCGTTCCTTCCCGCGCGAGCGCATCGAGGTGCGGCGTCTTCACATCACGATTACCGTAGCAACCGGCGTCCTGCCCCATGTCGTCCGCGATGAAGAGAACGATGTTACGTGGCGCGGCGGCGAAAGTGTTAAGCGCAAAAACGAGCAACGACACGAGAAGGAGCGCTTTGTTCATGAGCGAAGTAAGGCGCGAATCCAACGGTGTGGCGAACACATTTTCCGACGCACG
This sequence comes from Akkermansia muciniphila, assembly GCA_945860945.1. Classification (GTDB taxonomy): domain Bacteria; phylum Verrucomicrobiota; class Verrucomicrobiia; order Limisphaerales; family SIAT01; genus SIAT01. The sequence continues at coordinate 12,293 of CAMASG010000007.1, read as the reverse complement.
CACCGACTACATTCGAGGCTAATGTAGAATCGGCAACTCGTGTGGCCGACGAATCAGCTCGGCATCGAGATCGAGAAAAAAGTCGAGCCGGCGATCGGCTTCGGCCTCATCAATGTCGCGCGCCATCAGTAGATAGCTGGCGTAGTGATTGCCTTCGGACTCGACGAGGCTGGCGTAAAACTGCGTTAGCTCGGAATCGTTCTGCTGGAGTTCCGCGCTGGCGGCGAGCATTTGAAACTTCTCGCACGAACGACCTTCGATGAGCGCGCAGACGATGAGGTGATCAATCACTTGCAGCCTTTGACCACGGCGAACGGCGTGCATCAGATCGCGGATCCACGGGCTTGGAAAGGGCTGGCTGAATGGAATGCCGCGACGTTTGAGCAGCGCAAGCACGAGTTGAAAATGCTGCATCTCCTCGATGGCAATGGCGTTCAACTCCTCCACGCGGCCGAAGAGGTTTGGATATTTCTCGAGCGTGATGGCGGTGGTCGCAGCTTTGCGCTCGAGGTGCGCGTGGTCCACCAGCACGGCCGGCAGACGGGCCAGCATCTTCGGCAACCAATCCGCCGGAACCTTTTCGCGAAGCATCAACATCGCCGAATGTGTAACCCGCCCGCGCGCGATGGGCAAGAACACGGCCGTCCACGAAGCTGTGCAAACTTCTCTCTCATTGCCGGAGAGGAACGGCGCGTGGCGAGTTGCTGCGACTTGCCTTTTCACGCGCGCCGACGTTTCATCCGGCCATGTTTCCATACATCGCGATGGCGAAAGACAAGCACTGGCAGCCGGGACCTTACGAAGGCGTCGAACTGCTCGTACTGCACAAGAACGAACAGACCGGCGGCGTGACGGTGCTGCGCCGTTTCAAGGCGGGCGCGACAATCCCCGCGCACACGCATCCGCTCGCGAATGAATGGGCGTATGTGCTTTCGGGCGAATGGTTGGAAGAGGAGACGAGTTACGCCCCCGGCACGCTCTTCTTCGCGCCGAAGGGTGTGAAGCACGGACCGCACGTGGCCAAAGGGGAGGTCGTGAGCCTGACGATTTTTGATGGGCCGCTGACGGTGATTTGAATGCGTGTGTTCGGCGCACAAGGTAGAACCAAGCCGCTGGCTTGGCTTCGCAAAATGACACGCCATCGGCGTGTCGCTACCACTGCACTTTGCGAGTACGCGCCTTCGCGTGAACGGGTGTATCCATCAGAAGTAGCGCAGATAAAAAATAGGGCGCGGGTTCCCGCGAAGATGCGGCCCGCGCCCTTAACCCAACTGGTCTCCTTTGACTGACACCCTTAATCGATACGCGGTAGCCCATCGTCTCCAGCATCAGCTTTCGAAATTAAAACAGGGAAACCCCAGTCCGACCATCGGGGTGCGCCCTGATTTTTTCATCAGGGTTTCCCTGATGGCTGTCAAGTGCAGGGGCGGATTGAAATGACGAAGCCCGTCACCGAAGACCGTCTTTTCACATCCTCAAACCTTGCCGGTCTGCTGACGGCTCGTCCATTCCACGGCGCGGCGGCCCAACTCGGTAGCGGTGCGGGCATCGAGCTTTTCCTTGAGGTGCATGCGGTAGGTTTCGATGGTCTTAATGCTGAGGCTCAGTCCCTCGGCGATCTCGCGCGTGCTGCGACCTTTGCCAATCAGTTGAAAAACCTCCATCTCGCGGTCGCTCAGGGTATCGAGTCCTTCGGCCGATTTCTGGCCGGTGACCATCGCCTGCAACATACGACCCTTTATGCGGTCGCTCACGTAGTTGACGCCGGAAAGCACGGTGCGGATAGCCGACAGCACCTCTTCCGTGGATGCCTGCTTCATCACGAAACCACGGGCACCGGCGCGCAAAACGCGTTCAGCGTAAAGCGACTCGTCGTGCATCGAGAGAACGAGCACCGGCAGATCGCGCTGGCGATGGAGCAGGTCGCGCACGAGCGTGAGGCCGCTGGCGTCACCGAGGGAAAGGTCCACGATGGCGAGGTGCAGCTTGTGCTGCGAAAGCAATTCGAGCGCCTCAGTCGGCGTGGCGGCCTGCGCACAGACGTGCAAGTCTGCCTCGTGGTTGATGAGCTGGGCGAAGCCGTCACGCATCACGGGATGGTCGTCCACGAGGAGAATCCGCTTCTTGGTGGTTTTTGCGGGCGCGGTGGTTTTCATGGCGACGTGTGCTGCGAACGGAGTTTAAGCGTGAAGCGCGCAGCGGACAACTATTCAGTCCGCTTCACGTCTCCTTTTTATTTCTCGGCGACGAGTGATAGTTCACCGAACAGGTCACCACCGTGCCGCGTTCGGGCAACGGCTTGACCTCCAGCACAGCGTCGATCAACTGCGCGCGATGACGCATCGTACGGAGACCGAGTTCGCCGTTCTTGGATGGCTGGATACCGGAGCCATCATCGATCACGCTCAGAATCATCCGGTCGCCATGTGTCTCGAGCACGATCTCGATGCAGCCGGGCGCGGCGTGCTTGACGGCGTTCTGCACCGCTTCCTGCGCGATGCGATAAAGGTGCGTGGAGAGGTGGAGATCGTGCATCAACACCGGCTTCGGGAAACGGGAATCGCAGGAGAGCTTGAATATCTGCGTCGTGTTCACCGCGAGTTGCTGCAGCGCGGCCATCAAGCCTCCGGGCGCAGGGTCCACTGGCTGCAGACCGCGCGCCAAAGCACGCGCCAGCTCCGTGGCGTCGGCGAGCAGCCGGACGATTTCGCCCGCGTCGCTCTGCATTTTATTCTCGCCGGCGCCGAGCTTCTTCTCCAGCAGCGCGGCCTTGAACCGTATGCCTGTGAGGTGCTGGCAAAGATCGTCGTGCAAATCTTGGCCGATGCGTTCGCGTTCACGTTCGCCCGCCTCCAGCGTCTCGCGCTCGAGCCGTTTGCGCTCGGAGATATCCGTCGCCACACCGACCATCGCGATCAGCTTGCCGGCGGCATCGAACACCGGCGAGGTGCTGAGAGAGACCGGGAACTCGCGGCCGTCCTTCGCCCGGTTCATCAATTCCCCCTGCCAACCGCCCGCAACGGTCTTCTGCGGAATCTCCTGCATCTGCGACTCCGGAGTATTCAGGCTGATCACAGACGCCGGCTTGCCTATCAATTCGCTCAGCGAATAACCATAGCCACGCTGGAACGCTTCGTTGATGTAAATGAAACGGTTGTCCGCATCGGCGATCGCAATCATCTCGCGCGTGCTCTCCAGCGTGTGCGCGAGCAGCAGAATCTGCTCCTCGTCCTGTTGCCGTTTCTGCGCACCGAGCGCGATTGCGACTAGATCGCCCACCGATGCGGCGAACTGCCGCTCCTCCGACGTCCACACGCGGCGCGTCCCAGTGTGTTCGTGGCAAACCACGCCCACCACACGGCCGTTCGCGCGCACAGGCGCATCCAACATCGAGGTGATGCCGTGCGGCTTAAGATAAAGCTCGGCGAATTCCGACGTGCGCGGATCGGCCACCGCGTCATTCACCGCAACCACTCGTTCATTCTTCAAGGTTGCAAAGTAACAGGGATAATCCGCCACGCGCAGTTCGACGCCCGTGAACACCGGTTGCAGGCCCGCCCCGTTCCAAAGCTGCTCGCAACGGAGAGCCGCCCCGTTCTTTGTGTAAGCCCAGTAACTCACCCGCGCCACCTCCACGGCCGCCACACTGGAGGAGAGGATCGCGCGCAGCGCGGCATCAAAATCGCCTTCGTGCAGCACGGGATCCCGCGCGAGTTGCTGCAACGCATGGCTCTGTCGCGCCACGCCCAGCGCCGCGAGTTTCTCCTCGGTGATATCCGTCGCGATACCGGCCACACGCACCACTTTCCCAGACGCATCGCGCACGGGAAAAGCGCGATCGCGAATCCACCGCGTCGCGCCGTCCGGCCGCGTGATGCGATACTCCTCGTCATACGTGCCCGCCGCCTGTTTGGGAAACGCCTGTAGCACGCGGTCGAGGTCATCGACGTGAATCGCGTCCAGCCACGAGCGCGGGTTCGCGTAGAGTTCTTTGCAAGCACGCCCCCATATCTGTTCGTAGCCGGGGCTGATGTAGAGCATCTGGTTCTTATCCGGCTCCGTCATCCAGAACACCTCTGCGATGTTCTCGGCCAACTGTCGGAAACGCTCGTCGCTCGTCGCCAATTCCCCGGTGCGTGCGTTCACGCGTTGCTCCAGCAAATCATGCGACTCCCGCAACAGCCGCTCGGCTTCCTTGCGCGGGGAAATGTCCAAGTGCGTGCCGGCGGCGCGGAGCGGCTTTCCTTTGGTATCGCGTTCCACCACCTGTCCGCGGTGAAGTATCCAAAGCCAGCCGCCATCCTTCATCTTGAGCCGGTGCTCGGTCTCGTAGATTTTCGTCTCCCCTGCCAGATGCCTGTTCAGCGCGGCCATCACATTCGGCAAATCCTCGGGATGAACCCAGTTCGCCCACGTGGAAACGTGCGGCGCCACCTCTTCCAGCGTGTAACCGATCATCTCCACCAATCGCCGGCTGAAAATGACGTGGCCGGTGACCACGTTCCAATCCCACAGCCCCAAGTCCGAGCCCTTCATGGCAAGTGCCAGACGCTCCTCGCTCGACCGCAGCGCCGCCTCCGTGCGGAACCGCTTCTGCACCTCACCAATCAGACGCTCGTTCATCTCCGCCAACTCGGCGGTGCGCTCGCGCACGCGCTGCTCCAGCTCGCTCTCGCTTGCCTCCACTTTTCCAAGAAGCTCGTTGAAGCTCGTCTCAAGCCGGCCAATCTCATCTCCACTCGTCATCGGCACGCGCCGCGCGTAATTCTTCGACTCCGTCACTTGATGCATCGCATCGGAAAGATCGAGCACCGGGCGAATCACCAACTCCTGCAGATACCGCGTCGCGAGGTAAGCCACTCCCAAAGAGATCAGCCAAAGCCCGAGCAACGCGCCCAGCGTCTGTCTCATCCGTTCCTTCACCGGCAGCAAGTCCGAGCAAAGACAGAGCGACCCGATCCGCGTGCCATCAGGGAGTCGGATGATTCGCGTCAGGTGGAGCATCTTCCATCCATACAACTCGCTGTCGGCAGTACCGACGGCGGGCCAATCATGTTCCATCGCATTTTCCCGAGACCATTTCGCGGCCACATTGCCGTCTGCTTTATACAGCCGCACCGCCATCACAGCCGGATTTGCACGGAGCACCCTGATCGCGCGCTCTGCTTGTTCAGCATCGTCGAAGGCCAATGCGCCCAACGCCGCCGGTGCGGCAGCGTCGTTCAACGTCATCAGCTCGCGGCGCACATCCGTGCGCGCCGTGTAATACTCGTTCAAGGCATACACGCCCGAGAAAAGCGTGAGGCTCAGGAGGCTGATGAACATCGTCAGCGCCGTGAACTTCGCCCGCAACGGCCAGTCTGCCACGCGCCAGCTCATCGCTTCCTCTCCTTGTCGGCCGGCAGACGCACCTGCCGCGCGAGCTTCAGCAGCCGCGCGTCCATCACAAGACCCGCGGCTTTGACTGCCGGCACGCTGATGTCGAACCGCAGCCGATCGCCTTCCTTCACAAAAGTGATGGACGCCTCCGGCACCGTCGGCGCGCTGCCCCTCACGATCAGCAACGGCTGGCGATACACCGCGTCGGGCGGCGGCGGGGGCGAGTCAGCGTCGGGAAGAAAGAGCACGTGGCATTCCTTCGTCTCCTCCCACGACTTCACCTCGCGGAACTTCACAGGCCGAGTCCCGTACCGCTCTTTCTCGATGATCTTGATCCATCCTTCCGGCACGGCCTTGGCGCCCGACCAGACGGCGACGATCAGAGGCGCTTTCGCGTTTGGAAACGCCTTCTTCGGCCACGTCACGAAACCTGGAAACTTGAGCAGATACGCGAGCTTAAGCTCCTCCGCCGTCGGCGCAGCCTCCTGCCCCTGCACGCACACGGCCGCCGCCATCCAACAGCCCAATCCAAAACCAAAAGCGGCCAGTAGCGCCTTCTTCCGTCAGGTTTGGATTGTCTCGTTCATGTAAAAAAGGCCACCGGCACGCTACCAGAGAGTCAGAGGATGCCAATCAGCGACCTAAGCGGGCGGAGTGGTTCAGCTAAAAAATCCAATGCAGACGATAACGAACAACGGCGCGACTTCATGGCACGACTCGTAGGAATTAGTTGTTTACTGACAGCCAAACCGAGCATGAGGCGGTTTCGCCTCAAAACTCGGGGGCTCTCCTGATGTTGCGACGAATGGGTGGCGGCAATCAACGAAAAATCCAGCGCGCAGTTCCGCTCGTTTTCGACGACCTCCTGCTTACTTCTTCAAAACAGGCTTGCTGATTTCGCGCCCGCACCTACTCTGCAAAGCGTCGGTGGGCTTCCGATTCCCCTGACATCACCCGTGATGGAAACGAACGATAGCTGTCCTGTGCCCACTGCCGCCGAAGCGATTGCCGAGCGGTTGGCCGCGCTGCGTGATTCCGCGCCGACAGCCCTCTCGCCCATTGATGAACGGCTTCAGAATTTTCTCGACCGTTATCTCCGCACGGCGGGAGTGACAGCCGATCTCCCTCAACTACCGCAGCGAACATTCGTCCTCGATCAAGCCGGACTCGTGCGCGAACTCTCGCTGCCGCCGGATCGCGACGAGTTCCATTCGGACATCATTAGCTCGTATCGCGTGAAGCAAGGCGTGCTGCACAATCCGAAGAGCGACCGCCGCACGACACAGGGCATCTTCCACGTGACCGAAGGTGGCCTGCCGATTCCGGACGACAAGCTGGCCGTGCCCGTCACGGTCTTCGCGGAACTGCTGCGCCGCGCTTTCGTGCCGACGCCGGAACTGTTGCGCTTGCCCTACACGAGCACAGCATCGCAGCCGACGGAATGCTTCGTCTCATTGCTGCTGCGGCCGTTGGTTTGTCCCGCGGTGCCGGGCTTCATCTCCGAGAAGCGGATGGAGCTACGCTTCTTCGCGCCCGGCAGTTTGGTGAGCAACCTCGATTTCGTGGAGAGCATCTTCGGCAACGCCGGCAACCCGGCGCTTCCGGAGAACGACGCGGGATTGGACGTCGAACATTGGACCGGCCACACCGGCTGCGTGATTCTCGCGCCGCATCTCATCAACGTGACCAAGCGAGAGGCTGGCCTGCCGCGTTTCGAGGAGGCCACCGAGCGGCAACGGCGCGATGGTTTGTGCTGGCGCGATTCCGCCGAGCGTTACAACAACGGTGGCGCCTTCAAGTTGACGGCGCGCGACGCCTCCGGCCTGATTGTCACGATCATCGCGGACAATTACTTCGGCTATTGTAAAAAAGAGGTGAAGACGCAGATCAGCTTCGCCACGAATCTGTACGGTCTCGCCGAGGAAGAGCACGCGGGCGGCGCGCTGGTTTATCCGAGCTACGATCTCGCGGACGAGTTCAGCGGTGATCTCCATGTGCGCAACCGCGGACATAGCTTCGATGAGATGCTCCGGCTCTGCGGCGACTTGATGGAGGTGAAAGCGGAAGGCTTCGCGGTGGATCGAAAGTTCCCCGACATTATCTACGTCTCCGAAAAAGTTCACTTCGATCTGAACAAGCAGACGGTGAGCTGGCCGCACTGTAGCGGAATACAGATGATCAAACTGCTCCCGCACAAGACCTACGTGCGGCCCTCGGGCTATCGCGTGCAGATGGAGAAACCGGCGGCGGGCCGCGTCTGGCGCCTCGTCGGGACCGTGGCGGAGGGGACGTTCTGCCACAAACCGTGCACTGTCTCCGGCGGCGGTAAATCGGAAATCTCCAAACCGATCAGCGACGCGGTGCTGATCGGGCCGGTCTTCGTCGCCGATTTTCAAAAAGACTTCGACCTCGTCGAGCAACTCATCAACCGCGATTATTCCGCCCGCTTCAAGGACGCGAGCAAGGACGGCGCCGACAAGCGTCCGATCCTCAGCCCCGAGCGCTCCATCGGCTCGGTCATCAAACTTTTCACGCCGACGACACGCGATTACTCGGAGGAATACAACGCATGGCTCAACTCCATTCCGCCGCACATCAAGGAGCTGCTCTTCGTCGTGAAGCGCTACTACAAACCGACGTGGAACGCGGACTGGCGCGCGCATTTCAGCGTGGACATCGTGAACGGTGAGACGGGCAACGAGCTGAAGCGCGACACGAAGAAACTGCTCACTACTTATCTACGCATCGGCTTTGACCGCGATGCGTGGCGCACTTTCAACCTGCGGAAAGATTTTCAGCCCGCCGTGAAATTGGCGATGGAGGACGACATCAGCGCCTCCGTCGTGGTGCCGACCGCGCGCGTGTCGTATCTGAATCCGGACTACGCGGAGCTGTCGGTGAAGTTCACGCAGAACTGTGAGACGCGCCTTTTCCAGCGGCCGGACGACGCAGTCCATCGCGGCTACGACAAGCAGACCGAAGCGGACTACGCGCAGCCGGGCAACTTCTTCTCGAACTACGAACCGTTGCCCGCGCCGCTCGCGCACGAGCTGATCGACGACACGCTCAACTTCGATCAATACACCGAGCCGATGCAGCGGCTCATCCGCGAGGTCGCCGCCGGAAATTCTCCCGACTACTTCGTCTCGCCCGCGCACCCGCGCCTCGTGGACGGCAAGCCGACGAAAAATCCGCGCTACCTTCAGACACGCCCCGACCTCGTAAATCCGCGCGCAGTTTATCTGGCCGAGATTTGCACGAGCCTCTCCCGCCGCGTCCCGCTCGGCCAACCAGTGCCCACGCCCGTCAACGCCGTGCTGATGGGCCGCCGCAATAATCCGCCCGACACGGGCATCCGCTCGCTCGCCTGCTACAGCCCCATTCATTACATGGAGCTGCCAGAATTGCTGATGGAGTTCATCTGCTCGATGACCGGCAAGTCGCCTTCCACCACTGGCGCAGGCAGCGAAGGCGCTCTCACGAAAGGGCCGTTCAACGCTCTGCCGCCCGTCTTCGATCTGAACGCCACGCTCGTCTCGCATCTGCTCACCGGCCAGCACGGCTTCGTCACTGCTGCCGGCTACGTCGGCCCGCACGTGCGCGTGGATCACGACATCAGCCTCGTCGCGCCGGAGATTTGGTGCCGGATGACCGTCGAGGAACGCGATCCGCGCCACCTCATCGCCGAAGGCCATCTCGAGCGTTGCACCGACTTCGAGCACAAAGGTCAACTCGTACTCGCCAGTCGGCTTGGCTGGCGCATCACCAAACGCTTCGTTCGCCACTTCTTCGGCCGGATGTTCAACTATCCTCACGCGGTTCTCACCGAGGAGATGTTGCGCCCCGAGAAACAGGACGCTGACATTTTTGCCGACGGAATAGACAACATCGTGGAAACCCAGCGGCGCGTGGCCGACCACTACTTCGCCGACGGCAGCATTGCTCTCGCCTGCCCACCGTTGAAGGTGCTGCTGCACATCATGCGCGAGGGCCAGCACGAGGGTAAAAGCCTCGACCACCCGGAAATCCGGGCCCTCTTCACGCGCGATCAGATGCTCGCCAGCGATTGGTATGCCGCGCGATTGAAAGCGAAACAGGTCAACGACACGCGACTCTGGCAACAGCACGTGCGCTACCTCGAAACCTTTCTCGCCGATTCCTCGCATGCCGCAGCAGCAGCACGGATTGGGATTCCTGAGCGCCTTTCTGAAGCGAAACGAACGCTGATGGACGTGCAGTCGGCTGATTACTTGCACGAACTTCACGGCACGCTCGGCGTTCAACCGCTCTGATTCTCTCCGTAGCGACACGGGACCGCACGCCGCGATGTCAACAAGTGCGGCTTGAGTTTGCCATCCCCCGCCCTATCTTCGCCGCGATGTTGTTCGCGCCCAAACGCCCGTCGCTCCGTTGCTTGTTCGCCGCCCTTTTCGTCGTCCATTTCTCTCTCGTTTCCATCGCTCAACTAGTGAACGAGACGCCAGCACCGAAGACCGACCGCGCCGAGGCTGAAGCGCAATTCAAGACGGGCCTGAGCTTTCTCTACGGTGTCGGTGGCAAAAAGAATCCCGAAGAAGCCGCGCGTTGGTTCCGTCTCGCAGCGGACAAAGGCTACGCAAAAGCGCAGGGCATTCTCGGCCTTTGTTATCATTCTGGTCAGGGCACCATTCAGGATTTCACCGAAGCCGCGAAATGGCTGCGCAAGGCCGCCGATCAGGAGGATGCCATCGCGCAGTTTAGCCTCGGCACGCTGTTCGAAAATGGGCAAGGCGTCGCGAAAGACATCGCCGAAGCCGCGAAATGGTATCGCAAAGCGGCCGAGCAAGGACATGCCGCTGCGCAAACAAATCTCGGCGCGCTGTTGCAGGCGGGTAACGGCGTGGAAAAGGATTTGCCGCAGGCCGCGATGTGGCACCGCAAAGCCGCCGAACAAGGCTTCGCGCTCGCGCAGGCGAATCTCGGCGGGATGCTCGCCAGCGGACAAGGGGTAGCGAAGGATTCCTCCGAGGCGGTGAAGTGGTATCGCAAAGCCGCCGAGCAGGGCGACGCCACGGCGCAGTTCCTCTTCGGCTCTGCGCTTTTCCTCGGTGAAGGCGCCCCGCAGGACTACGTCGAGGCTTATAAATGGATCAATCTCGCTGCCGCGCAAAGCCATCTCGCCGCCGCCGAACATCGCCTCACGGTCTCCGAGAAGATGACACCGCTTCAAATCGCCGAGGCACAGAAACTCTCCGCGCTCTTCAGCGCCCGCCACTCAACAAACACGAACGTGAGCGCGAGCAATGCCGCGACGAACAATACCGTAGGTTTCACCACAGGGACCGCCTTCTTCGTCAGCGATGACGGCTATCTCCTCACCAATTTTCACGTTGTCTCTGATGCAGTACGAATCGAAGTGCGAACGCGTCAGGGCAAATTTCCAGCCAAGCTGGTCAAGGCCGACCGCGCGAATGACCTCGCGCTGCTCAAGGTCGCGCGCGGCACGGAGCTGTTTCGACCGCTCGCTCTCGGCGCGAGTCGCGGTGTAAAACTCGGCGAGGCGGTTTTCACCATCGGCTTTCCGAACACCGCCGTGCAGGGAATGGAACCGAAGTTCACCGACGGCAAAATCAACGGCCTTTTCGGGATGCAGGATGACCCTCGCCATTTCCAGATTAGCGTCGCGGTGCAGCCGGGCAACTCCGGCGGCGCGCTCGTGGACGCGCGCGGGAACGTCGTCGGCATCGTCACCTTTCGCCTCGACGATCTGAAAACGTTCCGACTCACCGGCTCCTTGCCGCAAAACGTGAACTATGCCGTGAAGAGCGCGTTCGTCGGCGCATTCCTCGATGTTGTGCCCGAATTGGCTGCCAAACTGAAGGAACCAAAGGTCGCTGATCGTAAATACGAGGACGTGGTGAAAGAGGTTCAAGAATCTGCCGCCTTGGTGATTGTTTATCAGTGACGCCAAACGATGGAGCCGTCCGCCGACCAGACTTTCCTTGACTTTACGACTGTTTTTCAGGTTTAATCCGGCCTTGTTCCAAGGAGAAACAAAGCCGAAAACCGTGAATGCACTGACCATTTTCCGTGGATGCCTTTGGCCACTCTGTATATTGGTCATCGCTCTCGCCTTACCCGGTTGCAGCAAGAAATCAGAAGCCATCCAATCTCAGATGGTTGAGGTGCCGGAGGAAACCGAGGACAGCGAAACGCAGCTCGCCATCGGCTATCGCTATTACCTCGGGGAGGGTGTGAAACAAGATTTCACGAAGGCCGCCGACTGGTTTTACCAAGCTGCGGTGCAAGGTAATGCCGACGCGCAATTCGCGCTCGGCTCGCTCCACCAGAACGGCCAAGGCGTGCCGCAGAATTTTATCGAATCCACAAGTTGGTATCGGAAGTCCGCTGAACAAGGCCACGCGAATGGCCAATACCTACTCGGGCTCGCCCACCGCGAAGGCAGTGGCGTTGAAAAAAACACTGTGGAAGCCTACAAGTGGCTTAGTCTCGCCGCCGATCAAGGTGATGTTGACCACATTACCGCTCGCGACACGCTGGCCAAAATAATGCGCCCAGACCTCATCGCCGAAGCCAAGCGACGCGCCGAGCAGTTCATGCCGACTGGCGTTGAAAACTGACGCGAACCTGCCTTTCGCGCTATTCAGGCGGATTGTTCGAACTGTATGCCCCAATCAATCTCCTCAACCAAAAGACAAGACCTTTCAGAGTTACCACATTGGCTAATCTGGCTGGCTGTCCTTTCTCTCGCGATCGGCATCTTTGTTTCCGTAGCCGCCTGTGCCGCCTACCATATCCTCTTGGCTATCGCCGCATTATTCGCTTGGAGAACTTTCAAGTGGAGTGAATTACCGACCAGCGCAAAGTTCATCCTCCTGCTTGCGCTTACCAGTGTTCTTTCGGCAGTCGCGAAT
>CAMASG010000006.1 GCA_945860945.1 Akkermansia muciniphila | reverse complement strand
GCGGCGCGGACGTGGTGGAGCATCTCCTCCATCGTCACGTGCGTCGTGTCCGGATAACCGAGCACGACCATGCCGAGCGAATCGCCGACGAGGATGAGCGGCACGCCGCATTCATCGAGCAGTCGCGTCAGCGGAAAATCATACGCCGTCAGCGCCGCGATTTTCTCGCGACCCTTCATCTGGCAAATCATTCCGGCGGTGATCTTACTCGGCGTCACGTTGGAATCATCCTCCGAGAAAGCCCCTGCCGCCAAGCGCGAATCTACTCGGGCAATTCTTTGCCCTTCGTCTCCGGACCAAGCCAGATGAGGCCGATGCCGACGAGATAGATGGAGGCCATCACCGAACCGGCCATCGCGAAGCTGCCGTTGAAGAAGCCCATCAACGTGGCGGTCTGGAGCCCGCCGATGGCCGCGATGATGCGGCCGAAGTTGAAGGCGAACCCCTGCCCCGTGGCGCGCACCGCCGTGGGGAACAGTTCTGGGAAATAGAGCGGGAAGAATCCGTAGAACGACGCCGTGGCCGCGCCCGCGACAAACGCGGAGAAGAGGAAGAACGGCGAGTAACCTTGGTTGCATTGGTAGAGCAGCAGCGCGCCGCCGATAGAGGCGATGCAGAGCGCGGTGTACGTGATGCGCCGGCCGAACCGGCCAGCCGAAAGCGCGGCGACCATCGTCCCCACGATTGCGCCCGCCGAAAGCCAGAAGAGCGTCCACTCTTTCGCGTGCAGCGCGGGGTCGGGCTTGAACTGATCAACAACCCAGCGCGGGGCCCACTGCGTCGAACCCCATGTGCCGAGCAGCGCGACCGAAGCGAGACCCGCGCCAAAGAGCATCTTGCGCACGATGTCCTTCCCGTGACCGGGCTTGAGCGAGCCAGCGGCTTCCGCGCGATGCAGATATTGCCGCACGGGGTACAGATAACCGAACAACGCCATGGCAAGCCCGGCGAACGTGACGCCGATCGCGGGCAACGGCGCGACGCCGATCGGCGACCACGCCCAGATGATGGCGAGTGCCCCGACGCAGCCGATGAGCACGCCCACGAGGTCGGAACTGCTCCAGTGCGAGGTGCTGCCCTTGGCCTTCTCGTCCTCCCACTTCTCCGACTCTGGGACGAAGCTGCGGATGAAGAAAATAAGCAGCGCCGGAAACGCGCCACTGATCATCAGTAGGCGCCACGCAGAATTGTCGAGCAGGCGCGCCGTCAATTCCTGTGAGAGGCCGAGGTCGAGAAAAAGTCCTTTTGCGGTGGCGATGAAGCTGAGCAAAACCATGCTGAGAAGCGCCACAAGGAGATAGCCGATGTTCGCCGCCGCGCCGATGAGGCCGGCGATGAGCGCACGGGATTTGCCCGGCCAAACTTCGTTCACCAGTGCCACGCCGAGCGCCCATTCACCGCCCATCCCGAGCGAGGCCACGAACCGCAGCGCCGCGACGTGCCATGCCTCGGTCGCGAAACCGCACAAGCCGGTGAAGATGGCGTAGGTGAAGATGCTCAGCGACATCGCGCGCACGCGGCCAATCTTGTCTCCGAGCCAGCCGAAGATCACACCGCCGGTCGCCGCGCCAACGAGAAACACCGCGATGATTGCGCCGAACCATTTCGTGATGTCGCCCGCCGCCGCGTCTGCACCGAGCAATTCCTTCAACGCAGGCTGACCGATGAGAGGAAAAAGCCCCATCTCGAACCCGTCGAAAAGCCAGTCGAGAAAGGCCGCCGTGAGGGTGAGAATCTGGCGGCGTGGCCGACTCGCGGAGTTGTCTGTCATGGGCGGCATTGCTAACGGGAAACCAGTGGAGGGTCAAACGAAATGGCTTCCACGCGCCAGCGACTTTGGTAGCGTGCAGCCATGAACAGCAACCACGCCACCCGCCGACAGTTTCTCCACACCGCCGCGCTCGCCGCCGGCGCCGTCGCATCGTCCGCCGTATTCGCCGCCGATCCAAAACCAAAAGCCACCGGTCCGGCGAAGCCCACCCCGCTGCCGATTCTCAGCAAGCCATCACGGATGCATCTCGGCACGGTGACTTACAATCTCGCGATGGATTGGGATATCGCGACCATCATCAAGAATTGCACGGAGGCGAAGTTCGAAGGCGTCGAGCTCCGCACCACGCACAAGCACGGCGTCGAGGTCACGTTGAGCAAAGATCAGCGCGCCGAGGTGAAGAAGCGATTCGCCGATTCGCCGGTGAAACTCGTGAGCCTCGGCAGCGCGTTTGATTATCACACCATCGATCAGGCCAAGCTCAAGAAAGACATCGCCGCTACCAAGGAATACATGACGCTCGCCCACGACGTCGGCGCCACCGGCGTGAAGGTGCGCCCGAATGGTTTGCCGAAAGAGGTGACGGTGGAAAAGACGCTCGAGCAAATCGGCCGCTCGCTGCGCGAGCTCGGCGAGTTCGGCGACGGCCTCGGCCAGCAGATCCGCGTCGAAGTGCACGGGCCGGGGACGTCATCGCTGCCGTACATCAAGCGCATGATGGATATCGCGAACCACAAGCAAGTCGGCGTCTGCTGGAATTCCAACCCCACCGACCTCGATGGCGACGGCTTCGACGCGAACTTCAATCTCGTGAAGGATAAGATTTTCACCGTCCACCTGCGCGACCTCTACCTCGAAGATTATCCCTTCCGCAAACTCTTCGCGCGCCTGAACGAAACCGGCTTCACCGGCTATTGCTTCGCCGAAATCCCACCCAGCACCGACTCCGTGCGCGTGATGAAATACTTCCGCTCCATCTGGCTGTCGTATCAGAACCTGCTGTGACGCGACTCGACCGCGCCAACTAAAGACGGCGCGCCGACTCTTCGCTCGGCAATACGGCCAGCAACTCTGCGACCGTCTGCGTTTGACCGAGCAAAACAAAATCGGGTGCAACCTCCGCGAGCGGCGCAAGAACGAACCGGCGCAGATGCGCGCGTGGATGCGGCAGCGTGAGCGACGGTGTGGCGCGCACTTCGTTACCGAACGCGATGATGTCGAGGTCGAGCGGACGCGGCGCGTTGAACACCAACTTCGGCGAGCGACCGAACTCCTTCTCCAACATCTGTAATTCTGCGAGCAACGATTCCGGCGTCTCGCCTTCACGCGGCACGAGGGCCACAACCGCGTTCACGAACGCCGGCGAGCCGGGCGGGCAATCCACCGGCGCGGTCTGCCAAAGCGAGGAGCAACGCAGCGGCTTTTCCGAGAACGCCTGCAGCCGATCCATCGCGGCGTGGAGGAGTTGCCCGGAGTCGCCGAGGTTCGAACCGAGAGCGATGACGGCCAAGTTGGGCGACGCTGAATCCGGAACTTTGGAGTCCGAGTTCACTTCAGCCCCAGCACGTCCTGCATGTCGTAGAGGCCGGGCTTTTGTTTCACGACCCACTGCGCGGCGCGGAGAGCGCCGTTGGCGAAAGTATCGCGGCTGCTGGCTTTGTGGGTGAGTTCCACGCGCTCGCCGTTGGCGGCGAAGATGACCGTGTGATCGCCCACCACGTCGCCACCTCGGATGGCGTGGATGCCGATCTCGGAATTCGTGCGCTCGCCCACGATGCCTTCGCGCCCGTGGCGCAGGGCTTCTTTGAGTTGCAACTTGCGCGCGTCGCCAAGGATTTCGAGCAGCGTGGTCGCGGTGCCGCTGGGCGCGTCTTTCTTCAAGCGATGATGCATCTCGAGGACTTCGAGGTCGAAGTCGGGGCCGAGAATCTCCGCCGCTTTGCGCGTGAGCCAGAAAAGCGTGTTCACGCCAGTCGAGTAATTCGAGGCCCAGACCGTCGGGATGCGCGCGGCGTGCGCGCGGATAGCGGCCTTCTCCTCATCCTTGTGGCCGGTGGTGCCGATGACGAGCGCCTTGCCGTGCTTCACGCAAAGCTCGGCGACGCCGGCGGTGGCGGCGTGAAAGCTGAAGTCGATAACGACGTCGCCCTTGCCGATGACGTCGGCGAGCGCGTCGCCTTGGTCCACTTGGCCGACGATTTCAAGCCCGGGGATATGCGCGGCGCAGGCGATGAGCGCCTGCCCCATGCGGCCCTTCGAGCCGGTGATGATGACTTTTGTCATAAGAATTCAGACTCGCCACTGAGCCGCAAAAATGTGGCGCGGGTTCACTCTTCGCAGCTTCGCGACCTCGCAGCGAAAATCACTTCAGCACGCCGCAGGCCTTCAGCGTCTTCTTGAGCGCCTCGCGGTTCTTCGAGGCCATCGGCACGAGCGGCAGGCGATAGCTCTCTTCGATGACGCCCATCATCGCGAGCGCGCCCTTCACCGGGACGGGATTCGTCTCGATGAAAAGATCTTTGAAAATCGGATAGAACTTGGCGTGCAGCTTGAGCGCGATGTCGGGCTTGCCCATCGCGAAGGCGCGGACCATGTGGCTGACCTCTTTCGGGATGATGTTCGACGCGACGCTAATCACGCCGTCCGCACCGACGCTCATGAACGGCAGCGTGAGCGAGTCGTCGCCGGAAAGGATATTGAACTTCGGCCCGAGCACGGCGCGAAGCTGGCTCACGCGGTCGGCGTTGCCGCCGGCTTCCTTGATGCCGACGATGTTCACGCTGTCGTGCGCGAGGCGGTTCACCGTGTCCACGCTGATCTCGATGCCGCAGCGGCCGGGGATGCTGTAGAGCACGAGCGGCAGCCTCGTCGCGCGAGCGATTGCGTGGAAATGCTGGAAGAGCCCTTCCTGCGTCGGCTTGTTGTAATAAGGTGCGACCTGCAGCGAACCGTCGGCGCCAGCCTCCTCGGCGGCTTTGGTAAGAAGCATCGCCTCGCTGGTGGAATTGCCACCGGTGCCGGCGAGTACCTTCACCTTGCCGGCGGCGAACTTCACCGCCAACTCAATCACGCGGATGTGCTCCTCGTAATCGAGCGTCGGCGACTCGCCCGTCGTGCCGACCGGCACGATGCCGTCCACGCCGCCTTTGATCTGCAGCTTGATGACCCGCTCGAGCGCGGCCTCGTCGAGCTTGCCGTTTTTGAACGGCGTGACGATGGCGGTGTAGGTTCCTGTGAACATAAAATCTGGGTTAAAATCTAGGAAACGCGCGGGTTTGACCAGCCTGTTTTTAAAGTGAAATCTGCCCTTCGAAAGCGAAGTCCGCCGGGCCAGTGAGTCGCACGTCGGCGAAGCCATCGCCCTCGCGCCGGAAACTTACCTCCATCAAATCGCCACCCTGCACCTGCACCTGCACGGGCGAGGCAAGTCCGTGGAGCCGCGCCGCGATGAGTGCCGAAGCGGTCACGCCCGTGCCACAGGCGAGCGTCTCGCCTTCCACGCCGCGCTCGTAAGTGCGCACGCGGAGACGGCCGGCGCCGAGCAGTTGCGCGAAGTTCACATTCGTCCCCTTTGGGGCGAAATGCTTGTGGAACCGAATCTCGTTCCCGAGCGGCTGTACCATCGCCACGTCGGCGTCCTCGACGAACAGCACCGCGTGCGGCACGCCGGTGTTAAGCGAGTGAATCGTCTGCACGCCGCCGGAGAGCGACACCTGCTCGTTGAGCCGCAAGCTATGCGGCGCCGTGAGACCGATGGCCACGCGCTCCCCCTTGAATTCGGCGCTGATGACACCCGCCAACGTTTCGAAGGTCAACCGCTCACTCGCTCCGGTCACTCGCTGGACGTAGCGGGCGAAGCAACGCGCGCCGTTGCCACACATCTCGGCCGTCGAGCCGTCGCTGTTGTAGAAATCCCAAGACCAATCGGCCTTGCCCGAGGCGCACGGCACGAGAAGCATGAGGCCATCTGCGCCCACGCCGCGATGGCGATGGCAGAGCTGCACGACCTGTTCGCGCGTCAACCGAAGGTTGCCCGCGCGGTTGTCGAGCAGGACGAAGTCGTTCCCCGCCCCGTTCATCTTCACAAACTGCAACGTCATAACCCAAGAAAATAGCGGCGGCGCAGCGAAGTTCAAAGGGGAAAGTGGGCGGCACAGCGTGACGTAGTTTATTAAACGACTTTACAGCACGAACGCCCCTCGGCTTTATTAGCCGCGTGTCTGAGACCGTTCCCACGCCAGACCGAACCTCATCACAATCGCCGCCGCTCGCTCATTCATTCTCCATTCATGGGTCTTCTCTTCATCTTGCCCGTCACCGCAATCGCTATCGCGGTCCTCGTCGGCACTTATCGCCGCCTTCGCCTCGTCCGTGCCGGCCGCCAGTGGTGGCGCCTCTTCGTCACGCTCTGCGTCGCCGGACTTGCGCTCGGTTTGTGGTTTGGATTTCACTTCACCTATCAGCCGAACGCGAACACGAAAATCACTGGCGCGCCCATCCCTCAAAACATCTCCCGGCTTGAGGATGGAAAATGGATAGACAATGCATTCACGTTGCCTTCCGTGTTTCGCTGGATGGCGGATGCCGCGAACGTGCTGGGTGGCGTAGCGGTGGCGCTGCTGCCGCTCGGCGTCGCTAGTGTCTGCATCGAACTGCGCGACGATATCCGCGCTCGCCGCGAGACTCCTCCCGAAACGTGACACTCGAATGCCGTCGCCGCGTGTCAGGCGACGCCATAGTTCGGCGTGGAAACGCCGACCGTGAGGCGGAACCACGTGCGAGCGATGAGAAGGATTTTTTGCGCTTTGCTCAAACGGGTGAGCTGCGGTCCGAAAACATCGAAGCGCTGCTCCTCCAGCTTGCACAGCAGCCGCCAATAGACTGAGCCCATCAACTCGGCGGCGACCATCGATCGCCGATCTGCCGAAGGCAACAGCTCGCGAGCTTGCGCGTAATGGCCGCGAGCACGGGCGGCAACGCCCTCGGCCAGCGCGCGAAAGCGAGGCGTGTATTCGCCGCGCAGAATCTCCTCCTCTTTCACGCCGTGCAGAGCGAGCGCGTCCTGCGGTAGATAGATTCGTCCGCGCTCGGCGTCATTCCAGACGTCACGCAAAATGTTCGTGAGCTGAAGCGCTTTGCCGAGGTGAATCGCGTAATCACGGCAGCGTGAATCGGTGTGGCCAAAAATCTCGATGCTGAGCAGACCGACGGCGGAGGCAACGCGGTAACAGTAGAGATCGAGTTGCTCGTGACTGGCGTAACGAAAGGTGTCGAGGTCGCTCTCGCAACCGCGAATCAGCTCATCGAACAACTCGAAGCGCAACCCGCAGCGGCGGATGACCGGTTGCAGTTCACGGTTCACGATGAACTTCGGCGCGCCGCCATCGCACGCGGCGCGGACATCTGCACGCCACTCGGCGAGAGCCGCACGACGTTCGTCAACGGAACGCGTCTCTTCGTCGGCCACGTCATCCACCTCGCGGCAGAAGGCGTAAAGCGCGGACATCGCGAGCCGCTTTTCACGGGGCAACAGGCAGAAGGCCAGCGCGAGATTCGAGGCGCTCTTGCGGGTGATGGTCTCGCTGGCTTGCATGGCGCGGGCGAGCGGGAGCTATTCCTTCTCGTCCGCCGCGGCGCCGTCGTCGGCGATCATGTTGAGCCGCTGCATGCGGTAACGAAGCGCGTGACGGGTCATCTTGAGCAACTCGGCTGTCCGCTGAATACTCTGCTCGTTGCGGTCGAGAGCGGTGGTAACGATCCGCTTTTCGTAATCGGTCATGAGCTGATCGAGTCCGCGGCCGGCGGCGAGCGGATCAATATCATCGGCGGGACGAAGGCGCGTCTCCACATGGAAATCAGGCAGGCTCACCGGCTGAATGGTGTTGGTGGTCTCGAGGATGACAGCGCGCTCGATGACGTTGCGCAGCTCGCGGACGTTGCCGGGCCAGCGGTGACCGAGCAGCTTTTGCTCCGCGGCAGGCGAGAATCCCTTGATAGAGCGGCCGAGCGATTTGCTGAAGTGCTTCAGGAAATGTTCGGCGAGAAGCAAAATATCGGCGCCGCGCTCGCGCAACGCGGGCGGACGGAACTGCATCACGTTCAGACGATGGAAAAGATCCTCGCGAAACTCATTTTCGTGGATCGCCTTCACGATGTCGCGGTTGGTGGCAGCGATGATGCGTACGTTCACGCGCAGTTCCTCGTTACCACCGACGCGGGAGAAGGAGCCGTCCTCAAGAAAACGAAGCAGCTTAGCCTGCAGCGGCCGGCTCATCTCGCCAATCTCGTCGAGGAAGATGCTGCCGCCGTCGGCCTCTTCGACGCGGCCCATCTTCTGGCGAAGCGCGCCGGTGAAAGCTCCCTTCTCGTGACCGAACAGTTCGCTCTCGAGCAGCGCTTCGGGAATGGCCGCGCAGTTGATGCGGACGTAATTCTTCTCGCGCCGTTGGCTGCTCGAATGGATCGAGCCGGCGATCAATTCCTTGCCGGTGCCGCTCTCGCCGAGGATGAGCACGGTGGCCGTGGTGGGCGCGACGGTGGCGATGAACTGCCGCATCTCCTTGAGCTTCGGGCAATCGCCAATAATTTGATCGATCTGATAAATCTCGCTGGAACGGGACTTGAGCGTGGCGTTCTCGCGCAGGAGTTGGAAGCGTTCGACACAGCGGCCCACGGCATGGAGCAGTTCTTCGGGCGCGAACGGCTTGGAAAGATAATCCATCGCGCCAGCCTGCAGCGCCTCGACCGCGAGCTTGGGCGTGGCAAAGGCCGTGATCATCAGCGTCGGCAGCGTCGGATAGAGCTGTTTCATCTGGCGCAGGAATTCGTAGCCGGTCATCCCGCCGAGGCGCGCATCGGTGACCACCAGCAGGTAATTCTTGTTCGGCAACATCGCGAGCGCCTGCTCGGCCGACTCCGCGAGGTCCACGCGGTAATCTTCGCTCGTGAGAATGGTGCGGACGGTGACGCGCATGTTCGGCTCGTCGTCCACGACCAGAATGGGTGGCAAAAGCGGAGTACTCATTCGGTTAACAGTGCTCGCGAGGAAAACCCTACGATGAAAATCGCGCCCTTTCCAAGCTCCGATTCCGCGCGCACCGAGCCGCCGTACAGCTCGGCGTTGTGCTTCACGATGGCGAGACCGAGGCCTGTCCCTTTTACCTTCGTGCTGAAATACGGTTCGAACACGCGCTCCAGCTGATCGGCTGGAATCCCCGCGCCATCGTCGCGCACCGTGAACATCACTGAACGGTCGGCAGCGTCCAGCTTCGCCTCAATCCACACGTGACCGCCTTTCTCGTTCTTGTGATTGGCGAGGGCCGCGTCCCGAGCGTTGACCAGCAGGTTCACCAGCACCTCGCGCAGATGCACCCGCTGCATCAACAGCGCCGGCAGACCGCGCGTCACCTCGACCTGCACCTTCACTTTGAAATCAGCTTCCGGAGGGAAAGCCTGCCTGATCGCCTCGTCCAACTCGGTGGACATGTCGAGCTTCTCAACGCGCCCTTCGGAAAGGCGCGCGTAGCCCATCAGTTCCGTCAAAATATGATCGGACCGGTCCACCTCGTCTCGGATGATTTGGAGCGGTTGTGTGATCGTGGTGTTCCCGCTCTTCTCCGCCTGTCGCTGGAGCGACCACGCGGCGTTGTTGATGATGGCCAGCGGATTCTTGAGCTGATGCGCGATTTCCGCCGCGAGACGGCCGGCCGAGCGCAACTGCTCCTGACGCAGCACAAACTCGCGCGATTCAAGCTCCGCCAACCGGTCGCGATCGAACAACACCTGCACGCCGTAACAGCAGACGGACATTAACAGCAGGAACGACGCGCGCACAAAGAGCAATTCATCCGCCTGCCGGCTCAAAATCTCCTCCGACATCAACTGCTCGAGGTCGAGAAACTCCGGCGCCCGCGGATCGAGCGCCACCAGAATGCGGTGGACTCTGACGGCCCCGAGGTAGCTGGCGATCGCCAGCAGGTTCATCGAAATCTGCACCACCGGTATCGGATTGCTAATGGCATTGCGCACAATCAGCCCGATGAAAATCCAATACATGACGCTCTCGATGCCGCCCGTCACCACCACCATCGCCGAGACGAACAACGTGTCCACCGCCGCAACCATCAATGTGACAGTCTGCGCCAACGCCAACGGCCAGCGCGTGATGAACAGACAGAAGGCAATCGCGAGGGTGTTGATGATCAGATAGGCGATGAAGAACGTCTTCACCGTCGGCAACGCCACGTCGCCGATGACCGACAATCCGCGGAACCAGTCGGAGAGGAAGAGCAGATAGCCGAGCATCCCCAACACCGCAATCTTCGTCGGCACGCCAAGGTTCAGCTCCATGAACCGCAACCGCTCGCGGCGATGATCCGCGTCCACGGCTGACCTCATCATCAGCCGGAAGAAACGTCTGAAACTCTGCGAGTGGAGCATCGCTTATTTCTTTCGCTCGACCACACGCAACACCCGCAAGGCTCGCGCTGCAATCGCCTCCACCGGCCAAAGCCGGCCGAGGCCTTCGTAGCCGCAAGCGAGCACACCCTGGTCGGGCCCGATGAATTCCGCGCCGCGCGCCTTCAATATAGCCACGTGCGCCTGCGTCGCCGCGTGCTGCCACATCTTTCCGTTCATCGCGGGCGCGATGAGCAACTTCGCCTTCGGATTCAGCGCCAGCGCGATGCACGTCAACGCATCGTCCGCCAGACCAAGCGCGAGTTTGGCGAGTGTGTTCGCCGTCGCCGGCGCGATCAGCAGCAAATCCGCCTCGTCCGCCAACCGAATGTGAGCCGGCTGCCAACCTTCCTCTTCATCGTAAAGGCCGGTCACGACGGGATTGCGCGTGAGCGTTTTGAAAGGGAGCGGCGTGATGAACCGCTGCGCGTCGGCGGTCATCACCACGCTCACGTTGGCGCCGGACTTGGCAAGTTGACTCGCCAGATCGGCCGCCTTGTGCGCGGCGATCGAGCCGGTCACTCCGAGGACAATGTTCACTTTCTTGGCCACAGGTTCAAAAGTTCGGCGGCATGACGCGCGCGCGACGCATCTTCTCTGCATCGAGCACCGCCTGCATCCGCCGCAGGTCTTCCGCCACGCTCGTGCTGTAAATCAGATAATCAAAATGCGCCCACTGCGCGACCTCCTGCCGCGCAACCGCGAGCCGCTTCTGGACCACCTCGGGCTCGTCCTCGCCGCGGTTCCGCAGTCGCTGCTCGAGCACCGCGGCGCTCTCGGGCGTGAGAAAGACAGTCATCAACGAACGACGTAATTCTTCATCCTGCTGCGCAATGGCGCGGACGCTCGCCGCGCCTTGCACGTCGATAGCGAGCAACACATCGCGGCCCGCGCGCAGCTTCGTCAGCACCTCGGCCTTCAGTGTGCCGTAAAAATTCCCGTACACATTCGCGTGCTCGAGAAACTGGTTCGTCGCGACCTTCTGTTGAAAAACTTCCTTCGTGAGGAAAAAGTAATCCGCACCCTCACGCTCGCCGCCGCGCGGGGCGCGCGTGGTGCAAGTGACCACTCGGGCTACGTTGGCGTTCGCCGCAAGAAGTTGCTGGCACAACGTGGTCTTTCCACCGCCCGAAGGAGCGGAAAGCACGATGAGTAGTACGTTGTTCGCGGCGGGGTTCACTCGACGTTCTGCACTTGTTCGCGAAACTTCTCCAACTCCGTCTTCATCATCACCACCTCGCGCGAGATGGCCGCGTCGTTCGCTTTCGAGCCGATGGTGTTCACCTCGCGGTTCATTTCCTGCGTAAGGAAATCGAGCGTGCGCCCGACCGGTTCAGTGGATTTCGCGCAATCCTCGAACTGCTGGAAATGGCTCTGTAAACGCGTCATCTCCTCGGAGATATCGGAGCGGTCGGCGAAGAGCACGACCTCTTTGAGCAGGCGCTCGTCATCGACCGGCAGGTTCAGCCCCGCGGCTTTTATGCGCTCGATCAATTGCTCGCGGTAACGCCGCTGCGATTCCGGCGCGTGGTCCGCCACCGCCGTCACCGCCTTGCGAATCGTCTTGATGCGCGACTGCAAATCCTTCTTCAGATGAGATCCCTCGCGTTCACGCATCTTCACCAATCCGGCCAGCGCCTGTTTCAACGCCTTCTCCACCACCGGCCAGAGCGCCTCGGCGTCCAGCTCCGGCTCCGCCGTCAGCATCACACCCGGCGCGCGCGCGACGAGGTCCAGCGTAACGGCATCAGAAAGTTTGAGCGCCTTGGCCAAACGCGTGAACTCGCGGCCGTAAGCTTTGGCCACATCGAGATCGAACCGCGCCGTGCCCTTCGCGCGCCCCGTCGCGGCCTGCAACGCCACGCGCACATTGAGCCGACCGCGGGAGACGTGCCGGTTAATCTCGTCACGCATGCGCGGCTCGAGCGGCTCGAGGTCGCGCGGCAAGCCGAGGGCGATCTCCGCCTGCTTGCGGTTCACCGAGCTGATTTCGACGGTCAGCTTGAAGCCGTCCTGGGCACACTCGCCACGCCCACATCCGGTCATTGACTTCATAATTCTTAGATAATACGCGAAAATCGGCCCGCAAGGGAAGCCGGAAAGCACCCACCACACGGGCTTGCCGTTAACTCTGCTTCTCGGGCAGCGATTCGGAGATGCGCTGGATGGAGAGAGCACGGCCGCTCATCGGATCAATCTCGATCAGCGCGCCTTGCAGCAGCACGCGGCCTTTGGCCACGCCGAACCGTTGCGGCGTGCCGGTGAGAAAACGGCGGATGACCGGCTCGAACTCGCGCCCGAGACAGCTCTCATGCGGCCCCGTGAAACCCGCGTCGCATAGGAACGCCGTGCCGCCAGGAAAGATCTGCTCGTCCGCCGTCTGCACATGCGTGTGCGTGCCGACCACCGCACTCACGTGGCCATCGAGCATCCGCGCCATGGCGATCTTCTCGCTCGTCGCCTCAGCGTGCATGTCCACAAAGATGATCGTCGCCAGCGACCGCAGCTTCCGCACCTCCGCCTGCGCAGCGATGAATGGATTCTCGAGCGGCGGCTGCATGAAGGTGCGCCCCTGCAGATTAATGACCGCTACCGCAGGCAATCCCTCCTTCTGCAACACCGTGCTACCCTGCCCCGCCGTGCCGGCCGGGTAGTTCAAAGGACGCACGAAGCGCGGTTCGCCATCGAGCAATTGCGCGACCTCCTTCTGGTCCCAGAGATGATCGCCGCTCGTGATGATGTCCACCCCCGCGGCGAAGATGTCCGCGGCGGTGTCCGGCGTGATGCCTGATCCGCCGGCCGAGTTTTCGCCATTGGCGATGACGACATCAATCCCGTGACGCTGCCGCAGGACCGGCACAAGCTGCGTGACCGCGCGCCGGCCCGGCTCGCCCACGATATCGCCAATGAACAGAAGCTTCACGAGCCGTCACCATAGCCGACGCCCCCACGCCGTTCAACCCGCTTGTCGCGTGCGACAGCCCCTTCGGTACAGTCCACGGGACTGGCGGTACAAACTTCTGCACCGGCAGGACAAACCGTGTACCCGTCCGGTACAGACCGTGTACCGCACTGGCACAAACCTTGTACCAAAAGTCAAAACGCCGCATTTGATGTGTTTAGCCCTTCAAATGGCCTTTTTAAAGAATATCCCCGTCAAACCAAAGCAAAAGGCCGGACGAATCTCGTCCGGCCTTTGATTTTGAAAGCTTACCGCGGCGGATTCGCCGCGCAGCGGGCTACTTCAGCTCTTCCACCCAAAAGTTGCGGAA
This sequence comes from Akkermansia muciniphila, assembly GCA_945860945.1. Classification (GTDB taxonomy): domain Bacteria; phylum Verrucomicrobiota; class Verrucomicrobiia; order Limisphaerales; family SIAT01; genus SIAT01. The sequence continues at coordinate 41,577 of CAMASG010000006.1, read as the reverse complement.
GCGTACGGGGTTACCGTGGTCCTGCAGGCTGATGGGCAGCTTGTCGGCGTGCGCCTTGTAGGCCACGACGTTGCGATGGCCGCTCGGGCCGTTGAGCTTGCGGCGGTCGTGAACCTTCACGCCGTTGTGGACCACGGTGACGTAACCGGGCTCGACGAGCTTGCCGTCCGCGAACTTCGGCGCTTCGAAGGTGATGTCGTAGGTCTGCCATTCGCCGGGGGGCAGGCAGACGTTCTTGTCGGGCGGCCACTGGCCGTAGAGCGAGGCGCACTGGCCGTCGGCGTAGGTGACGTTCTCGTAGGAGTCCAGCACCTGCACTTCATACATGCCCATAAGAAACACGCCGGAGTTGCCGCGGCCTTGGCTCTCGCCTTTGACCTCTTTGGGCGAGGCGAACTCGAGGTGCACCTTCATGCTGCCGAAGCTCTGCTTGGTAGTGACTTGGCCTTTGCCGTTCACTTCCATGTAACCGCTCTCGACCTTCCACGGGGCGTCGCCTTTGGCGGACTTCCATTTCGAAAGGTCCGTGCCGTCGAAGAGAACCACTGCGCCGGCGGGCGGCTTGGCGCCGAGCGTGGGCGAAACGTCGGGCTTCACAATGGGCGGATGCGGGCGCTTGCTGTCGTGCACCTTCCAAGTCTGGCCAGGAATCACCGGCGTGTCATCGTAGCCGGGCGATTTCTTGGCATCAGCGGCCGGGAGCGAGAAAGCCACCGAGCAGGCGGCGGCGAGGAACAGTTGCGTGAGTCGTTTCATAGGTTGTTTTTGATGTGTAACGGCGCGCAGATTCGGCGGTTTCAGCCTCGCGCGCAACGCCAAAGTTAATCGAGGAAGGAGCAGATGTATTCGCAGATGCCGTCCGACACCGCGATGTCGAAACCGCTCTTGGCCGGTACATCGAAGTGTTGTCCCGCGCCGTAGTTCGCCGTGGCGGTCTGGCCATCGAGCGTCACGGTGCAGTGGCCGGCGACGATCTCCATCCGCTCAGCTTTGTCGGTGCCGAAGTGGAACTTCCCGGCATAAATCAACCCGAGCGTTTTCTTGCTGTCGTCCGGAAAGAGGATGGTGTGGCTCACCACTTTGCCGTCGAAATAAACATTGGCTTTGGCCACCGCGGTCACGTCGCTGAACTGGGTCGGAATGTTCGTCATAGAACGGCGAGTCTTCGTCAGCGGCGGGAAAAGTCAAGAAAACGGCTGGGCGCGACGAGACGATTCCGCTATTGTCCGCGCGCACAAAATGAAACGAACGGCAGCCATTCTCGACGTGCGCGACCTCGGTATCCAACGCGGCAACACGCGCATCCTCGACGGCGTCACCTGGCGCGTCGAACGCGGCCAGCATTGGTTCATTCTTGGCTCGAACGGCTCTGGAAAAACCTCCCTGCTCGCCGCGCTCACCGGTTATCTCACGCCGACCGAGGGTGAACTGGAACTGCTCGGTGAACGTTTCGGTGAAGCCGATTGGCGCGCGCTGCGCCTGCACATCGGCATCGTCAGCTCCGCTATCCGCCAGTTGATGGCGCCCGAGGAACCGGCGCTCGAGACCGTCATCAGCGGCAAGTTCGCGATGATCGATCTGTGGGAAAGCTACACCGCCGCCGACAAACGGAACGCGCTGCGCCTGCTCCGGCAAATCGAGTGCGCGCACCTCTCCGACCGTCCGTGGCTCTACCTCTCGCAAGGCGAACGCCAGCGCGTGCTCATCGGCCGCGCGTTGATGGCAAAGCCGAAGTTGCTCATCCTCGACGAACCGTGCGCGGGACTCGACCCCGTCGCGCGCGAACATTTCCTCCAATTTCTCCAGCGCCTCGGCAAGCAACGGAACGCGCCCACGCTCGTGCTCGTCACGCACCACGTGGAAGAGATCATGCCCGTCTTCACGCACGGCTTGATTCTCCGCGAAGGTCGCGTGCTCGCGGCGGGACCGAAGAGAGAGGTGTTGAACGCGCCACTGCTCTCGACGGCGTTCGGCTCGAAAGTCGCGCTCGGAAAGCAAGACGGCCGGCTCACGTTACGCGTGGCGCCGCGGCGAAAAGCCGTCGTGTAGGGAAATCAGAACTGCGCGCCGAGCAGCCACGGCGCGAACTCTTCGTCGCCGAGACCGGCCAACTCGCTCTTCGTCTTCTTGCCGCTGGACACCGCGATGATCTCCTCGAAGATGCGCATCCCGACCTGCTCCACCGTCTCGGTGCCGTCGAGGATGGTTCCGGCGTTGAGATCCATGTCCTCCTCCATCCAACGATAAAGCGTGCTGTTGGTGGCGACCTTGATGCACGGCGACGGTTTGCAACCATACACGCTGCCGCGGCCGGTGGTGAACACGCCGACGTTGCAACCGCCAGCAACGAGGCCGGTCATGCTCACTGGATCGTAACCGGGCGTGTCCATGAAACAGAAACCGGACGCGGAAATCTCCTCGGCGTATTGATACACAGCCGTGAGCGGCGCCTGACCGCCCTTCGCCACCGCGCCGAGACTCTTCTCGACGATGGTCGTGAGGCCGCCCTCTTTGTTGCCGTAGCTCGGATTGTTGTCGATGGTGCCGCCGTTGGCGCGCGCGTATTCCTCCCACCAATGGATCAGGTCCACAATCTTCTGACCGACCGCCGGCGTGACAGCGCGACGCGTCAGCAAATGTTCCGCGCCATAAATCTCCGGCGTCTCCGCCAGCACCGCTGTGCCGCCGTAGCGCACGAGTTCGTCCGACGCCACACCGAGCGCGGGGTTCGCGGTGATGCCGCTATTGCCATCGGAGCCACCGCAGTTCTCCGCGAGGATCAACTTGCTCACCGGCTGCGATGTGCGACGCAGCGCGTTGGCCTGCGGTAATAACTTCGCCATCGCCACCGTCGCAGCCTCGATCGTTTTGCGGATGCCGCCGCTGTTCTGAATCGTGAGGAACGTGGGCGCGGCTTCGCCCGGCTTAAGCTGATCGAGTTGGTGCGCCTCGCGAATCTGGTGCACTTGGTTCACCTCGCAACCGAGGCCGATCATCACGTAACCGGCGATGTTCGGATGCCGCGCAATGCCCGCCGCCACACGCTGCAGCAGCTTGTGCGGTTCGCCGGGCTGGACGCCGCAGCCAACCTTGTGCGTGAAAGCAATCACGCCATCCACATTCGGAAAATCGCGTTTGAACTCCGGCCCCTTGAAACGCTCGGCCACATATTTCGAGACGCTCGCCGAGCAGTTCACCGTGGAAATGACGGCGAGATAATTGCGCGTGCCGACCTTGCCGCCGGGCCGCGCGAAGCCTTCAAACGTGCGCGTCTGTTCCGATGGATGAAACGCGACCGGCCGCACGTCAGCGCAGAATTGATAATCGCGCGTGAAGTCGCGCAGCACGAGGTTGTGCGTATGAACGTGGTCGCCGGCCGCGATGTTGCCCTGCGCGAAGCCGATGGTCTGCCCGTATTTCCGCACCGCCGCGCCGTCGGCGATCGGCCGCAGCGCGAGCTTGTGCCCGGCGGGCACGGTCCGGCTGAGCGTGAGCCGCAGCGCGTCATTCACCAGCTCCGTGCCGGCCTTGAGCGTCTGCTTCGCCACCGCCACATCGTCCTCGCCGCGCAACCTCAGCGCCACATCTTCAAACTTCACTTGTGCCATAAAACCAATGGGAGACTAGCTGAAGCGGCTTGCCGACGGAAGCGGCGAATGCGCCCCTTCACGCTCGTTCAGAGAGCCCGCACATCGAACCACGTCTCCTGCGCGCGGCCGTCCGGCGCGGTGACACGCAACGTGTGGCGGCCGGGCGCAAGCCGCACGAACGATCCGCCGCTCTCGCTCTCAATGCGCAACGTGGAACTTTCCCAACGCGCCGCGACGCCGACGATCCGCAGCGGCAGACGCTGGCTCAATGACGGCAAGTCGGGATCGAGATAAAAGACGCTGCCGGGCAGCGGCGAGAGTAGGCGCAATTCCGCAGCGGGCAATTCCGCCAACACCGCGCGGTCGCCCAGCCAGTTATCGCGACTGGCAAGCCATCGAGCGTATTCTACGGGCAGCTTCACTCGGCTGGCATCATCGTAATCCTCCGCGCGCTCCTTCTCGGGCAACGCCCGCGAGAGGAACTTTTCCCGCACGCCATCGCACCGATTATCCGCGATGAGCTTTCCCGTGAGCGGATGAATTGTTCGCTCAACCACTTCCGCCGGCGTCGCGTACCACGACGTGCCGCGGCGCTCGCGCAGGTGAATGAAAATCTCGTGAAGCAACGGCGCGGCACCGGTCACGCCGGAAACGCGCTCCATCGGCGCGCCATCGAAATTGCCGACCCACACGCCCACGGTGAACTCGGGCGTGTAGCCAAAGGCCCAGTTGTCGCGGAAATCCGAACTCGTACCCGTTTTGCACGCGACGGAAAAATCGAAGCGCAAACTTGAATCCGCGCCGAAGGCCGCCGTGCGCGCGAGATTGTCGCTGAGAATATCCGCCATCAAAAACGCCGCGTCGGAATCGAACACGCGACGCGCGGGCGCAATCGGCTCATTCGCCAGCAGGCGGAACGGGCGATGTTCGCCCAACCGCGCGAGGCAGGCGTAGGCGTTTGCCAATTCGAGCAAGCGCGCCTCGGCGTTGCCGATGGTGAGGCCGAGTCCGTAGTGCTCGGAATCACGTTCGAGTGTCGTCAGTCCGCAGTCGCGCAATGCTCGCAACAGCGGCGCCGGACCGCCCGCCCGCTCCAGCACGCGCACAGCGGCGACGTTCAATGAATTTGCCAGCGCGATACGGTAACGCACCGGCCCGTGAAAACGGCGATGATAATTCTCCGGCCGAAACACGCCCGTCGGCGTGGCGAACTCGACCGGCACATCCGCCACGACGGTCGCCGGCGTATCGCCGCGTTCCAACGCGAGCAGATAGGTGAATGGTTTGAAAGTGGATCCCGCCGAACGCGGCGCCCACGCGCCGTTCACCTGCCCCGCATCCGGCGCGAAGAAATCGCCCGAGCCGACCAGCGCCAGCACATCGCCCGTCCGATTATCAAACACGACAGCTGCGGCGTGGTTCACGCGCCGCTCACGCAACCGTTCGATCTGATCGCGCAGCGCGCGTTCCACGAAACGGTTCAACTCAAGATCGAGCGTCGTCGCCACCGGTCCGTGGCGGGCGGTGAAATCGTTTTGCGCCAGAACCATGTCCGCAAAATGCGGTGCGGCGAACGCGCGGCGGGCGCCATTCAAACGAATCGGCTCAGCAACGGCGCGCTCGAACTCCGCCGCCGTCAGCCAACCGTTGCTGCGCATCCGTTCGAGCACGAGTCGCTGACGCTGACGCGACCGCTCGGGATGACGAAAGGGATTCAATCGCGCCGGACCGTTCGGCAGCGCGGCAAGCAAAGCGGCCTCGGCAGGGCTGAGATCGCCGAGCGGCTTTGCGAAATAGAAACGCGCCGCGGTCTCCGCACCGTGGCAGAGATTTCCGTAATCAATGCGGTTCAGATATTCTTCGAGAATCTGCTGCTTGCCCCACACCTGCTCCAGTCGCAGCGCTTGCGCGGCCTCGACCAGCTTCGTCCAAAGCGTGCGCGGTCGCGGCGCGGCATTTTTGATGAGCTGTTGCGTGATGGTCGAAGCGCCGGAAACAACGCGGCCGCGAGCCATCCAATCTTTCGCCGCGCGGCAGGACGCAAACCAATCGACGCCCCCGTGCCGCCAGAACCGCTTGTCCTCGGCCGCGAGTGTCGCCTGTACGAAAATGTCGGGGGCCTCATCAATTATGAAACGTCCGTGGAAGCGACGTTCCTCATCGGGCACAGCGCGGAGCGGTTGACCGTGACGGTCGGTTAACTCGAGGCTCGCTGATGGCGAAGCAAAAAGCCCCGCTGGCAATGGCACGAACCGTAACGCGAATTGTCCGACGACAAATAGCGCCAGCAAAACCAGCGCAGCGCGGCTGAGTCGTACGAGGTGCACGCGCCGGTTTGTTTTTTTTGCCGCGGCGGTCATCGGCTGTTCATCGGATTGTCTGACCCGAAACCTTGCTCGTGCCGGAGAGACCAAATCGCTCGGGCTGATACATCGCCTCGACCTTCGCCGCAGGGGCGGTGGCGGCACCGGCGGCACGCACGCGAGCGAGATACTGAATCGTGTAACGACCCGGCGCGAGATGGTCGCGGAAGAACAGCGCGCGGTCCGTACGCAGTTCGCGGAAGTCGCTGAACCAACTCTCCTCCGCCTTCACGCGCGTGCGTTGCGTGCGAAACTCCGGATTGATGGCTTCGAAAATCGCCGGCAACGGATCGTCCACCACCACATAATGCGCCGGTTGGCTGGCCTCGATTTCCAAGGTCACACGGACGAGGTCGCCCACGCGCGCTTCGTCAATCGTCAACGACGCGCCATCATCCGCCACGCGGTCGTAACTGCGACGAACGGAGAACCCACTGTCCTGCCGTGGCGTTTCTCCAACGAGCGAGCGCGTCTCGATTTTCACCTGCGTGAAAATCCGGCCGGGCTGCAAGAGGGAGACTCGCAACGGCGCGGTGCGCAATGCGGCACGATGCGGCAGCACGAGGTGGAACGTTCGTTTGCCCGTGCCGAGTTCGAAGGTGTGGCTCTGACCATCCCACTCGACAACGCCCGACGAGGGTTTTGCGATTGTCTCCACACGCCGCGCATACTCGATGAGCGCGAGCAGCGGCCACGCGTTGCCCTGCGTGGTGAGCCAATGACCGTTGCGACGCGCAGCGAGCAACTCGGTCACCAACCGATCCACCGCCGGATCCTGCGGACGCAGACGAGCCCATGCGAGCAAGCGGATAGCCAGCACGCGCGAAGGCGAGCCGAACCAATCCCGTTCGCTGGCACGGGACGCCGGTTTGCCGGCAAGCAGCTCCTCAGCCATCGCAGGTTTGCCTTTACCGGTCAGCACAGCCAACGCGAGCAGGGCGCGGTCTTCTTCGCCAAGCGTCTCACGCGCTTGAAAAGCTTTTTCAATGTACGCGGACTCAGCTCGACCGAGCAACGCGAGCGTGTAGAGAGCGAGACATTGTTCACTCGGCGCAGTTACGCGAAGTTGTTGGCGCAGATAATCGGCAAGCCGATTCAACGATTCTTCGGGCACGGCGTGACCACGCTCCTTCGCGAGCGCGAGCACGAGTCCGCCGTAAGCACTGCCCCACAACATCGCCTCGCGCCCACCGGGCCAATAAGCCAACCCACCTGATTCAGTCTGCATCGAGATCAGGCGGTTGATGCCCTTCGCAACAACATCGCGGACCTCGTTATCGCTGCGGTTGAAACCCGGCAACACCTCGCGGAACTCGCGCAGCAACACCCACGGCAGCAGACCCGAGGCAGTCTGCTCAACGCAACCGTACGGATAACCGCGCAAGTAATCCGCTGCTTCGCGCAGTTCAGCCAGTCGCGTGTCCGCGAGCGTCAACGAGAGCGTGCCGTCACCTTCGCGCAACTGCGGATTGGCGAGCCCGAGCAGATTCGTTTCGCCCGACTCGATCCGCGCAAGGTGAATCTCCTTCAGCAACGGCGCGACGTGACCGACGTTCAATCGGCTCTGCACCGCGTCGGCAAACGCGCCGCGCGCCGTGTCGGTGAAACGCGCGCGCCACGACCAAACCGCCTCGCCCGATTGCTTGAACTCAACCGGCACGTCCAACGTCGCCGTGCCTTTCTCCGGAATCGTGATCCGTCGTGTGGCTTCGCCGGCGGCGAGCACGGCTTTGTCGTCGAGTTGCAATGTCACTTCGACTTCGCCAGCCGCGTCGGTCTGATTGTGAACGACGGCACGCGCGAGCAATCGGTCGCCGATGTTCGCGAAACGCGCCAAGGCCGGCTCAATCATCAGCGGTTTGTGAATGTGAAAAGCGGACTCCGCGCTGCCGAACTGGCTTTGTCGCGTGTGAGCGACGGCGAAAACGCGATAGCGCGTGAGACCGTCCGGCGCGGCGAAACTCGCCGTCACACGCCCCGCGGCGTCAGTGACAAGCCGCGCATTCCAGAATGCGCACGCGAGAAAGTTCTTCCGCACGCGCACCTCGCCGCCTTCGTCGCCACCGCCGCCGACGATGTGACCTTTGTTGCCGAACGCAACGCGGCTCGGATCTTCCGTGAGCATTTGCGGGAAGCTCGTGGAAGTGGTCACGGAAAGCGGGCGCGGCGCAAAAAAGAAACCATGCAAATCAGGCCGCTGATAACCGGCGAGACTGAGCACGCCGTCATCTACCGCGTAAAGCGTGACCTCGGCATCCGCCGCCGGTTGGCCTCGGAAATCCTTCACATCAACGGCGACGGCGACGTTCTGCGCGGGTTGGTAATCGGCGCGTTCGAGCGCGACGTTTACAGCGAGTTTCGATTCCGGACGCGTGACATTGAGTTGGCAATAGCCGAGGCGGAACTCGGCCGTCTTCACCTGCCGCGAACTCTGCTGCGCGCCCCGCAGAAGCAGCACGGAAACGAAAATGTTCGGCGCGTCCTCCACGAGCAGCGGCACTTCGATCGAGGGCGCGTTGCCGCTGAGTGTGACGACGAAAGAGCGGCGGACATTCTCGCGCTCAATCGTCACCAACGCAGGCCCTTGAATCGGCGTCTTCACGAGAATGAGCGCCTTGTCGCCCGGCTGATACTCGCGGCGGTCGGGCACCAACGCGATGGTCGCCTCGTTGTGATAATCCCACGCGAGCGGCTTCGATTCGCCGGCGACGTGCAACCCGACCGCAGTGAACACCGGACGGCCCGCGCCATCCACGCCGCGCGCCTCGACCACATATTCGCCAGGGCCGGGCGGAATCAATTTCGTGACCACCGCGCCGCGGGTTGTCCACTCGCCGTTCCCCTCATGGCGCGCGACCTGCGTGCTCAGATTTTGCGCAGCGACTTTTTCCACGCGCCGTTCGTTTTTGTAAATCATGGCGCCGCCCGCGCCTTTCTGACGGAGCGAATGCCACTCAACCTTGGAAAGCGTGACTTCAACATCGGTCGCCGCCGACAATGGCGACCCATCCGTACCGACGCCGATCATCTCCATCTTCAACGGTTCGCCGACGCGCAGCACTTCGTGCGGCAAACGAAGACCGAGATAATGCGACGAGCTGTGGCGCGTGTAACGGCCGCTGGCGGAAAGGGTCTGCTGGTTCACGTCCGTGACTTCGACGAGCAGCTCCACTGAGAGCGGCCGCGGTGTGTGCGCGTTCGCCGGCAATTCAGGATCGAGCGTGATTCCGCCGCGCTCATCGAGGCGGCCTGATCCGGTGATCACGAGCGGCGCGGGGCCCTGTTCATTATCAATGCGACCGGCCTGATCGAAGAACGCAAAGCCGTCGACATTGTGAAGCCACGGTTCATCTTCCGTGGCGTCGAGCGACCAGCGCACCTCCGCTTTGGCGAGCGGTTTGCCGAAGTAATAGGCCGCCTTCAGCGGCAGGCGGATCGGTTCGTCGGGCGCAAACTGATGCTTCGTTGGCAGCGTGATTTGAAACGCGTTCGGCTTAAATTCCTGCACGGCGAAAGAATGCGACGCGTTGAACCCGCTGGCAGAAATCTCGACGCGATAATGCCCGAGCACGCCTTGCGGCAATGCGATGTCGGCATCCACGGAACCATGAGCGGTGAAAACGACGTTGGTCTCGAAGAACGGATGATTGCGCGCATCGAAGCATTTCAGTTGGCCGCGTAATTTGCTCGGCGCGACGAGACCGCCTTGTTGGAAACGCCGCGCGACGCCCTTCAGATGAACCATCTCGCCGGGGCGATAAACCGGCCGATCGGTGAAGATCAGCAGCTTATTGGCATCCGCAGAATCGCCGCTCCAATCCATCGGTAGATTGAAGCGGTGCAACGGAAACGTCGTATCCCAGCTCTGCAACCGCAGCGCGTGCAAATCATCCCCGTGCTCGGCCATCAGCCAGACCGCGCGCTTCTCGGAGGCGAGCTGCGCCACGCCATTCTCGTCCGTCTGCGCGGTGTTGAGCTCGATGTTCTCGTCGTTGAAAATCCGGACATCCGCCTTCGCCACCGGCTGACCGGTCGCGAGCGAGAAAACGTGGACGAACAGCTTTTCACCGGCGCGTTTCCAGACCAAGCCGAGGTCGGTGACCTGCAACAACGTCTGCGTCTGAACCGCCAGCCGATTGCGAGTGCCACTTTGCTGGTTCGCTCCATCCACCGAGACGAAAATCGCGCCGACCTTCGCCTCGCCGAGAAGTTCATTCAAAGGCAGCTCCATCTTCTTCGCGGTATCGACAGGCGCATTGGGATCCAAAGTCCGATTGAAGATCGTTTGGCCGGCCATCAGGTTGTAATCGAGCGGCCGAGCGCGCTCGGCGTCGTCGGAGAATCTGCTGTGAAAATCTCCGGCGTATCGCTGGTAGCCGCGCAGCGCGTGGATGAGCGTGTCGCGGCCGAGCCGTTTGGCGCGAACGTGGAGCGAGGTGTTGTTGACGCTCACGAGTTCGAAGCGCCGCTGACCGGTGGCGAACTGCGAGGCGGAGAAACTCGCGAGTTGCACGCGTGGCTCGATCGGCCGGAACGTCACGCTCTCGCTGTGCGCCTGTTTCATCGCGTGGCCGGTGGCGGATTTCAAACCGGCCGGAAGCGCGATCGCATACGGTTTCCCTAACTCGAACGCGCCGGTGAAATGGATGAAGTTGCCATACACCGTGGCGTTCAAGTCAACGGGGCGAGGCGTGATAGAAACCCGCTTCAGCAAAAGCTCAGTATCCGTCTCCGGCTCGAGGTTTCTGGAAAACTGAATAGCCAACCAGCGGCCGCGGCCCACCTCGTTCTCCGGCGTCACCACCGTCACGGAAAACGGCTTCACGTCGCCCACAACGATTTCGGCCGCTTTGCGCGAACGAAGAACCCCCGACGCGCTTGGCAATCCCGCACGCGCGACCAACCGCCAGCCTTCGCCTTCGGGCAACGGCCGCGCAGGAGTGACGACGATGCGGTTGGCGACCGGTTCGTTTCTCGGCTCGTTTTTATTTTCCGCCCCACGCAAACGCGACATCTGCGCGGCCGCCGCAGGTTTCTTTCGTGCGGCATGGAAACGGGCGTCCCACGTCGGCATCGGCTCGTTGCCATCCCATTCCAATGAACCGACCGCGCGTGGCATCTGCACGACCGCCGCGGGCACGCTGCGATTGTTTTTGTCGCGGAACTCGAGAAATCGCTCGGCTTTCTCCGCCAGCACGGCAGCGTTGAAAGTCAGCGCCACGCTCCCAAAAGTGTCGCCACCTTCCCAGCTCCCTTGCAAACGGCCGACCACCGTCAATGCCGGCGTGGTGAAGGCGCGATCGATGCGCGCAACCAGTGGACGACCGTCCGCGTTCTTCAACTCGTGGCGAAGGCGCACGCGGTAGGTTTGGTCGAGCTTGAACGGTTCGCTCGGCGTGAAGACACCGCTGCGGCGGCTGAGCCAGACGAATTGCCCCGTCAACGGCGGTTCAAAAATCAGCGGCGATTCGGTGGCGGGCAAGCCGACGGAATCGCCAGCCACGACCTCATCATCAAAACGCACCTCGAAGGTGCTGGTCGGCCCCAGTTCATCATGCGCGAGCATCAGCCGAGCGCCTTGCTCCACGCGTTTTCCGGCACCGCCGCACGCGGCCAATCCCAGCAGCAGAAGAAACGCGAAAAAGCGCGGTGCGAGAAACCAAAAAAACGGACGCTGCTGTTGAGCACGCGCTTGAATTGAAAACATGTTCATCCCTCGATTGCCGGTTGGGGCAGCAGCGACGGTACGCGTGCCGAAACCCTCGGGCGAGGTGAAGTTGTTCACCCGTTATTCACCAAGAGGAAGGAGCGGGCGAAAGGGAATGCCGAACGCCAAATCAGGCGTAGGCGTTCAGGATGAAACCGGCTTTTGGGGTGGGACCGACGATTCCGGAAGCGCCCTGCGTGATGATGATGCCGCGCGGGGAATTCTCCGCATCGACCAAAGAGAAGGCGCCTTGATTCAATCGTGCGATTTCACGACGGAACTGGTCGGCGTTGGAAAATAATTCCATCCGTGGCGCGGCCGCGCGGTCACTTTGGATCCCGTCCATGATAGTTTAATTAAGAAACGAACCCGAAACTATAGGTCGGCAAAAAAACGCACGAACTTAGGATTAATTTCGCGGCGCGCTGTAAACCAACTTGTCTCAACTTCAGCAATGTTTTGCCGCCAGAAATGGGTTGCCACACACGAGCCGAAAGCGTATCGAAGGCGCAGTCAATTTAACTCGTCAAACCCGCCTATGCGTTTCACAACCACACTTCTTCTCGCCACTGCAATCGCTTCCTCCCTCCACGCCACCGACTGGCCGACGTGGCGCGGACCGAACCGCGACGGTCTCTCCACCGAGACCGGCCTGCTCAAACAATGGCCCGCCGGCGGACCGACGCTCGCGTGGAAAGCCACCGATATGGGTGTCGGTTATTCGAGCCTGTCGGTCGCCAATGGCAGCATCTTCACGATGGGCGATGGTCCGGACGCCAGCCTCGTCCGCGCTTACAATGAGAAGGATGGCAAGCCGCTCTGGGTCTCCGCGCCGGTCGGCAAGCCGGGCGGCAGTTACAAAGGCACGCGCTGCACGCCGACGGTGGATGGCGACCTCGTTTACGCGCTCGGGCAGTTCGGCGACTTCGTCTGCCTGCAGGCGAAGGACGGCAAGGAAGTCTGGCGCAAGAATCTGGTGACCGATTTCGGCGGACGCTTCTCCGGTTGGCAATACACCGAGTCGCCGCTCGTGGACGGCAATAAAGTGCTCGTCACGCCCGGCGGCAAGAACGGCGCGATCGTCGCGCTCGACAAGAAGACCGGCGCGGCCATCTGGCAAAGCAAGGAGTTCACCGACGGGGCGCATTACTCCTCCATCGTTCCCGTCAACTACAGCGGCAAGCGCCAGTACGTGCAGTTCACCGCTGAAAGCGTGGCCAGCGTGGACGCCGCCACCGGTGCCTTGCTCTGGCGTGCGCCGCGCAAAGGCCAGACTGCGGTGATTCCGACGCCGATTTTCAGCGACGGTATTGTGTATGTCACCAGCGGCTACGGCGTCGGCTGCAATGCCTTCAAAGTCGGCAGCTCCGCTTCGCCTGAAGAAATGTATGCGAACAAGAACATGGCGAACCACCACGGCGGCGTGATTCTCAAGGACGGCCACCTGTTCGGCTTTTCCGACGGCAAAGGTTGGGTCTGCCAGAATCTAAAGACCGGCGAAATCGTCTGGAGCGACAAAGGCGTGGGCAAAGGCTCCATCGCTTATGCGGACGGCCATTTCGTGATTCGCAGCGAAGGCGGCAAAGGCACCACGGCGCTCATCGAGGCGACGACAAAGGGCTACGTCGAGAAGGGCCGCTTCGACCAACCCGAGCGCGGGAAGGAAAATTCATGGGCGCACCCCGTCATCGCCAACGGCCGGCTCTACCTGCGCGATCAAGACGCGCTGTTCGCCTACGACGTGAAGGGGAATTAACAACCTCTCTATCTTAAACAAGAAGGGCCGGCTTCATGCCGGCCCTTTTCTTTTTCGATCGATGCTGAAAACCGCGCCTTCAAATCATTCCAGCGCGGCCCGCAAAGCGGCGAACATGTTCTTGCCCGCTTCCACGCTGACCGGTTGTTTGCCCACCTCATCCACGTCCTCGATCAACTCGGCCGGCAGCTCTTTGAGAAAAGGCGAGGGATGGCACGGCAGCAACTGGCCATACTTCTTGCGCCCGCCGCAGTGGCTGATGGTGAGCGCCTCTTTCGCGCGCGTGATGGCCACGTAAAAAAGCCGACGCTCCTCATCCATCGTGCCCTCGACCTTCGATCGCGAGTGCGGTAGCAGGCCATCCTCCAACCCCACGATGTGCACGCGCGGATACTCGAGCCCTTTGCACGAGTGCATCGTGATGAGCGTGACGGCATCGGCCGCAGTCTCTTTCTCGTCTTTGCGGTCGGCGTCGAGCGTGAGTGCCTCGAGAAAGTTCTGCAGACGCTCAGCCGGCCGCAATTCAGGCTCTTTGCCGTCGAGCGTGACGACGAGTTCCTTCAAATTGCGTACGCGGTTCTCAGCCGTATCGGGGTTCTTCTCGGAATGGCGCAGCTCATCGATATAACCGGTCTCGGCGAGAAAACGCTCTGCCCACGCGGGCAGCGAAAAACTTTCCTCCGCGCCCAGTGGCGCGCGCGTCTCCTCGACAAAGACGATGAACGCAGCGATGGCCTCGCGCGCCTTCGGCAGGAATTGCGCCTGAACATCGGTGTGGCGCATCGCGCTAAAGACGGAACAGGAACGCTCCTGACTCGCGGCGAGCAGACGTTCCATCGTCACATCACTCAAGCCGCGCGCGGGGACGTTGGCAATGCGCAGCAGGCTCACGTCGTCGTGCGGATTGATGAAAAGTTTGAGGTAAGCGAGGAAGTCACGTATCTCGCGCCGGTCGAAAAAGCTCTGCCCGCCGACGAGATGATAACGCACGCTGCTCTTGCGCAGAGCAGTCTCGAGAGAGCGCGACTGCTGGTTCGTGCGGAAGAGAATCGCCTGCTCGCGCCACGGCACGCGATACATCAGACGATCAGCCTCGATCTCCTCGACCACCACGCGAGCCTCCTCCTCGTCGTCAACGAAAGCGGCGAGACGGATTTTGTTCCCCTGCCCTTTGCTCGACCAAAGCTGCTTCGGCCGACGGCGCGGATTGTTTTTGATGACCGCGTTCGCCGCGGCGAGAATCGTGTTCGTCGAGCGATAGTTCTGCTCGAGCTTGATCACCTTCACCTCGGGAAAATGCTTCTCGAGTTCGAGTAGGTTCGCGACCTCCGCGCCGCGCCAGCCGTAGATGGATTGATCATCGTCGCCCACCACGCAGAGGTTGCGATGCTCGACGGTGAGCGAGTGGATCAACTCGAACTGCGCCGCGTTGGTGTCCTGATACTCATCCACCATCACGTAGCGATACTTGGCGCGACAGGCCTCCAGCGCGTCCGGATGCTCTTTGAAAAGGCGCAGCGTGAGCAGAATGAGATCATCGAAATCCACCGCGTTGCAGGCACGCAAAGCGGACTCGTAACGTTTGCGGATATGTTCGGCCATCGCGCGAACGCTCTCGTCGGCGAACGCCGCGGCCTGCGTGCCGCCGTTCTTGTAACGGCTGAGAAGCGAGAGAATCGCTTTCGGATCGGTCTTCTCGCCCTTCGCCGAAATGTGGCTGAGGATTTTCTTCACCGCCGACAACTGCTCCGACTCGTCGTAGATGACGAAGTTGCGCTTGTAGCCGAGCTTCTCGATGTGCTGACGGAGGATGCGCACGCAAAGCGAGTGAAAGGTGCAGAGAGTCGGCCGGTCGGGCTTCTCGCCATTCTCGGACCGACGGCGCGGCAGGAGCTGGTTCACGCGGTCAAACATCTCGCGCGCGGCTTTGTTGGTGAAAGTGACGGCGAGAATGTTCCCGGGCGCGACGCCACGGCCAATCATGTAAGCGATGCGGTGGGTGACTGTCTTGGTCTTGCCCGTGCCGGCGCCGGCAAGGATGAGCACCGGGCCGCGAATCTGCTCAGCGGCGGCCCGTTGCTCCCGATTCAACACGTCCAAATCTACCATCAGCGCGCGGAGTTTAGGACGCGAACGGGCGAAAGCAAGCGGCCGACGGGAAAAGTTTTCGACAGGTGAAAAACGCCCCAAATCGGGCGCAACCGGTCAGAGCGCGGCCGTTTCCTGACGCTTGAGATCCTCGGCGAGAAACTGGACGACGTCCTTGAACTTGGCGACGTTCTGAGGGTTGACCTGCATCAGCGTCTGGTGCGCCTCAATCGAGGTCCCGGTCATCTCCGCGCGTGTGGCGGTGCCGGCGGCCACCGGTTTGTAGTCCGCAATCACAGGGTTATCACCGGTGATGAATTTGAAAAGGTGCGCCACACCGAGGCTCTCCAGCAAATCGCTCACGCGCGCGTTGGGGTTGAGCAACTCAAAAAGACCGGCGGCGGTCTCAGGCACTTTGCTGGCCTTGATGGCGAGGCTCGCCAGTACGCCGAGGAAAGTGCTGTCCATCACCAAGCAATCGGCGAGGTCGAGCACGAAACGCCGGTGGCCGCGCTGGGCCAACTCGTTCACCAGCGTTTTGAAATCCACACTGGAAGCGAAGCTCGCTCGGCCGGAAATCTTCACACAGACGGCGGGACCGACGACGGCGACCATCAAACTGGCGGGGGGGTTGGGCATTGAAGCGTTGGTTACGACTCCTCGACGGGATCAACGTCCTGTCACTGCCAATGTGTCGGCGCGGAGAATCTGCGTCAAGGTCTGTTGCAGCACCAGCTCCGTGTCGAGGCCCCTGGAGACGAGCCGGCGGTTGCACTGCAGCAGCAAATCAAGCGCGCGCACGAGATCGCCTGAAGGCCAACGCCGCGCCTGCGGTAGCGCCTTGAAAAGCACGTAGGGATTGAGCGCCAGCGGATTGATGCGCCGATCCGTGGGCAGCCCTTCCGTCGGTACGCGCTCGATCTGGGCTTTGAACCGGTTGTAATCGCGCTCCTCTTTCAGCCAGCCCGAGGCGAGCATCTCTTTCAGAAAAAGCAGCGCTCGAACTTTGGTGATCAATCCGTAAAGCAACCCGATTTCGGACTTCTGCCGATCGGTCTCCATTTCCCACAACTCCTCGTCGAGACAGCGGAGCAAGCGCGGCAAATCGCGGTCACCGAGAGCGTCGCCCAGCGCGAAAGCGCGCGCTTGCTTGTTGCGCGAGACGACCGCCAGCACGTCGTCCACTCCCACCTCGGCGCGGTCGGCGGCGTAAAGCGTCACCTTCTCCACCTCGCTCTCGAGTTGGCGGGCGTTCGGACCGACGGCCTGCACGATCTCAGCCAGAGCCTCGTCGGTGATGGAACGTTTCAGCGCGCGAAACTTTTTCAGAACAATCTCCTCGGCGCGCGCGGCCCAGTCACGGTCATCAATCGAAAGCGCGACGAAACTTTCCACCGCGCCGAGCTTCTCGATGGTTTTGTAAAACGTCTTCCGCTTGTCCACTTTGCCGGCGCTGATGAGCAACCGAACGCCTTCCCAACGGAAGGCCTTCAGCTCCTGCGCCAACTCGCCGAGCGTTTCGGTGACGGCCGAGGCGGACGCGGTGCGGTCGTCACCGAGGAAAGTGCAGTCCTTGAACCAGACGGCTTTGCCGCCGCCGAAGAAAGGAAGTGTGTTGAGCGCCTCGCGCAAACGCCCGATGGATTTGAGCGCTTCACCGGAATTGCCCGACGCCGCGTCAATCGTCTCGTGATCCATCCCGCCGATTTCGGCGCACCACGATTGATAAAGCTGCCGCGCACGCTGGCTCACGCCGAAATCATCGTCGCCGCAGATGAGGACGACAGGGCCGGCGGGTTGAGCGGCGCTGGGAGGCATCGGTCAGGTCTCGGATTCTTCGCTGCTCTCGCTGCCGCCTTCGTTGATACCGTCGAGATACGCGGACATATCCTCGACCTGCTCGAAGAGCACCGCGGAAACGTAGATGGGCGCCTTGTGCGCGGAAGCAAGCGCGAGGCAATCGCTCGGCCGGGCGTCTACCTCCACGATTTTTCGACCCAGCTCATTTTCCTGCTGGAGAATGAGCCGCGCAAAGTAGGTCGCGTTCTTCAATTCGGTGATGACGACGCGCTCGACCTTCACATCGAGCCCTTTGAAAACGCTGTTGATGAGATCGTGCGTGAGAGGGCGTTCCTTCGGCGCATCGCGCAGAAACATCCCAATCACAGTGGCCATCGCCGCCTCGACTTGGATGACGAAGACCTTGTCGTCATTGCCGAGAAAGATGGCCGCGCCGCTGTTCGCCGGCAGGATGCCGCGGATCTGGACTGGCACAACTTCCTTCTTCATTTCGCAAAGCAACTCTAGGGCTTCATCCAACGGGACACAAGCCCCGCGCGATTCGCGGCGAGACTGCGGCGAATTGACCGTTGCCCGACGTACCGGTCTGCGGCATCATCGCGCCGATGGATTTCCGCGCCAAGATTTTCACGCTCGAGACGCTCCCCGTGTGGCGCGAACAACTCCGTGCCGAGCGAAAGAAACTCGCCGTCACCAATGGTTGCTTCGACATCCTCCACCTCGGCCATGTGAATTATCTCGCCGCTGCACGGGCGCAGGCCGACGTACTCCTCGTTGGCGTTAATTCGGATGCCTCCATCCGCCAACTCAAAGGAGCCGGACGCCCCGTGAACGCGGAGTCCGACCGCGCCCTCGTGCTCGCCGCGTTGCAATCCGTGGATGCCGTCTGCGTCTTCGACGACCTGCGCGCGACCCGCCTTCTCACGCTCGTTCGCCCCGATATTTATGTCAAAGGAGGCGACTACAGCGTCGAGCAACTCCCCCAGGAGGAGCGCGATGTCATCACCCAATGCGGCGGCCGCATCGTGGTGCTCGGCCACGTCCCCGGCAAATCCACGTCCGCTCTCATCGAGAAAATAACCAAGCTCTGAAAACTGCCGGCGGCGCAGCCATCGTCGCCATCTTGCTAAACTGAGAACCTCCGCTACGTTCCACGAACATGAAGACAATCTTCGCCCTTCTCCTCTGCTTCGCTGCCGCAACTGCCGACGCTCAAAACGCTCGCCCACTGCCTCCCGAGACTGCTCCGGGCATCGTTCCCGGCGAACCAGCGCCCGAGGAGTCGCCGATTATCGAGGAGTTCTTCGGCCCCGGCCGTTACCAACTCGTCACCGCGCAAATCACCA
Organism: Akkermansia muciniphila; assembly: GCA_945860945.1. Classification (GTDB taxonomy): domain Bacteria; phylum Verrucomicrobiota; class Verrucomicrobiia; order Limisphaerales; family SIAT01; genus SIAT01. The sequence goes on along the minus strand of CAMASG010000006.1, from coordinate 22,927 downwards.
TTGAGGGCAAGGAACGCTCCGTCGTGCTGCGGCTCGACACGGCCACTGGGAAAGTCTGGATGCTTGAAGCCATGCCCAACTTCATACCCGGAAAACCAGCGCTCCGCTTCGTGGAAGTGCAGGACAACCTGCCGCGCCCGCGCCTCGGATTCCCCGGCGGCGCGCCCGGCGGTGTGGGCATTGAAGCCGCTCCGGTTCCGCCGCCGTTCCCACCGGGACGCACGCCGCCGAATCGTTGAATTGCGCTGCGGCGCGCAGATCTCGTTTCACTTCCCGCTTGTCAACCACGCGGGCCGCTTGGCATCTTCGGCTATGGCACACGAGCCGAACGCCACCGACGCCCAGTTCTACCACACGGCTGATGACTTCTTCCTGAGCCACCGCCACCTCGCGCTGACATACGACGACGTCACGCTGGCCACGCTCTACTCCGAGGTGCTCCCGCGCGACACGCAACTCGACACCGCGCTGGCCGAAGGCCTTCACCTGAGCATCCCCGTCATCTCGTCCGACATGGATACCGTCACCGAGTCGCGCATGGCAATCGCCATGGCGCTCAATGGTGGCCTCGGTCTGATCCATTACAACATGTCGGAGAAGGAACAACTCGCCGAGGTGAACCGCGTGAAGAATCACGTGCACGGACTCATCCAAGACCCAATCAAGGTCACGCCCGACCAACTCATCGGCGACGTGCTCGAGATGATCGAGAAGCAGAAATACGCCTTCAGCACCTTTCCCGTTGTGGATGCCGCGGGCAAACTCGTCGGCCTGCTCTCGGGCAACGTGATCAAGCCGCGCTTCGCCAAACGCAAAGTGGCCGAGGCGATTATCCCACGCGCGCAGGTTCACACCATCCCGCAAAAAGAGCTCGGCACCGACCCCATCGCGAAGGCAGACCGCTTTTTCACTGATCATCCCGGCATCCACAAACTGCTCGTCGTCGATGAGCATGATCATCTGCGCGGCATGTTCGCGATGAGTGACGTCGAGCGCATCGCGCACGAACGCAAGCTGCAGTTCAAGCCCGCACGCGACGCGAAGTTCCGGCTCATCTGCGGCGCGGCCGTCTCCGCCACGCGCAACGCTTTCGGCGAACTCGACCGCGACCGCATCCACCGCCACGTCACCTCACTCGTCGAACGCGGTGTCGATGTCGTGGCCGTCTCCACTGCGCACGGCCACACGAAGGGCGTGGGCGAAACCGTGCGCGCCATCCGCGAAGCCTTCCCGAAACTGCCCCTCATCGCCGGCAACGTCACCAGCGCCGCCGGTGTCGAATATCTCGCCGACTGCGGCGCGAACATCATCAAGGTCGGCCAAGGTCCCGGCTCCATCTGCACCACACGCATCGTCGCCGGCGTCGGCATTCCGCAGCTCACCGCCCTTTACGTCTGTTCAAAAGCCGCCGCCAAAAAACACGTCTCGATCCTCGCCGATGGCGGCATCACCAAGTCCGGGGACATCGTGAAGGCGCTCACACTTTCGCACGCCGTTATCTGCGGCGGCATCCTCGCTGGCTGCGCTGAAGCTCCCGGACAGATCATGGAAATCGGCGGCAAACTCTACAAACAATACCGCGGAATGGGCAGTCTCTCGGCCATGAAATCCGGCTCCGCAAGCCGGTACGGTCACATAAAAGATGCGACGCGGAAGGTCGCCGCCGAGGGTGTTGAAGCGCTCAAGGAAGCGACCGGTCCCGTCGAGAACGTCCTCAGCCAACTCATCGGCGGCATCCAATCTGGAATGGGTTATCTCGGCGCGAAGAATCTTGCTCTGCTCCGGCAGAAGGCCCGTTACATCCGTGTCAGTGCGGCGGGCATGCGCGAAGCCGCACCGCACGATATCGTCGAGCTGAAGACCGGCGCAAATTGAACGAAGAAATCCGCCGCTGGCACGCCACGCGCGCCCACCGTTAAAACTCCATCTCCTCGTTCATCGTGCCGCACTGCGGACAGCGCGACAACTCCACGTCCTCGTCGTCCGTATAAACATAGTCGCACTTGGTACAGCGAAAGATGTGATCGCGGCTCTGCGTCGGCTTGAACCGCTGCTGCCGCCGATGGGAGTAGAAAGCAATTACCGCCAGCGCCGCTAGTAGCGCGAGCACAAACGCGAGAATGAGCGCGTCCGGCGTCATCTCACTTCTTGGGCGCGACCGCGCTGTTCGTCGCCGGCACCACGGTTTTCCAATTGAAGAGAAGATCGCCGGAAGCAAGCCGCCTATCCGCGGCGGGCTGGAACTGCGCGTTGCGCGACAGCTCCAAGGCAAGGCGGTCTGCGATGTTCAGCCCGCTCGATTGGAGCAACCGCGCGCTCAGCACCATCCCGTCCGCATTCACCAAAACCTGCACCGCCGTGGGCGCGAGCAACTCCGTGTGCGGCCATGCAGGAAGTTTGAGCGGCGCAGAGAGAGTGCGTCGGGCGAGTTCGCCGGTCACCGCGAGCGATGATTCGCCGGCGAACGTCGCGCTCGGCGTTTGTGGCGCGACAAGCGCCGGCGCGGGCTTCTCCGGTCGCACGCGCGGCTTAGCAGAATCCTCCTGCACAAACTGGCGGAAAGCGTTGCCGAGCGCATTGGTGTCCAATCCAAGATAGCGATCCGGCTCAGACCACTCTGGCGTACGCGGCGTGCTGGGCGTGAAACCAATCCACGCGCCCGAGAAACCGCGCGACGAGCCGATCGCGAAAAGTGCGGGATCGCTCGCGGCGAGCGAATCGAGCAGACGCTCGTTGGCGTGGCGGTCCACCAGCACTTTCACCACGGGCTCGTGCGCAATGGACCGCGGCGTGGCCGGCGACGCGGAAAGCAAATAAATCAAACCGACCTGCGCGGCGAAAAGCATGACGAGGACCGCCACCCAGCGGCGCCACGTCCACTCCGCCTGCGTAGGGATGGGTACGGTCATGGCGCTTTGCCGTTGAAGGTTGAGGGGCGAGTGGCGAGGAAGGTTTCTTTGATGCCGGCGTCGCGCGCGAGTTGTGCCACGCGGACGATGACTTCATAGGCCACCGCTTTGTCCGCCTGCAAAACCAGCGTGAGACCGGTGCGCGCACGCTTCACTTCGGCGGCGAGGCGCTCTTTTAACACCTCCTCGTCGAGCAGTTGGTTCTGATAATAAAGCTGGCCGCTACGATCGAGCGCGACAATCACGGAGGGATGCTGTGCCCCGGGCAACGGCGCGGTGGCGGGCGGCAATTCGACGCGCACGCCGGGCGTGTAGACGAGTGACGAGGTGAGCATCAGCAGGATAACCGTGAGAAAAACCACGCACGCCAACGCAGCAGCATCCGGCAGCCCGCACAGGATTTTGGCGCGGCGGGGAAGTTTCATGACTTGGCAGGTGCGCCGAGTTCGCTGAGGAGGTTGAGCGCATCAATGGAGGTTTTCTCCATATCGAGCGCGAGCGCGCTCACTTCGCCCACGAGATAATTGTGGCCGGCGTAAGCAGGAATCGCCACCGCGAGACCGACGCCGGAGGAGATGAGCGCCTTCCACACGCCGCCGGAAAGCAGCGCCGCGTGCGCGTAAAGGCCTTCTTTCTGCAGCACTTGAAAGATGTCCACAAACCCGAGCACAGTGCCGAGCAAGCCGAGCAACGGCGCGAGTTGCGCGATGGTGGCGAGCAAGTTGAGCCGCTCTTCGAGTCGCGCCACCTCGAGCGCGCCGGCCTGTTCCATCGCCTCTTTGATTTCCGCACGGCTCTTTTCGCGATTAAGCAAAGCGGTCTTCACGAGGCGCGCCACCGGCCCTGGCGCAGCGTCGCAGATGGAGAGGGCTTCGATCACATTTTTCTGGCGAAGCACGTTCCGCAGGCCGAAGAGAAACTCGGTGGTGTTGATTTGGGCGCGGTGATAATGGAGCAGCCGCTCCACGAAAATGGCGATGGCCCCCGCGCTCGCGAGCAGCAACAGCCACACTATCGGCCCGCCCTTGAATAACAATGTCGGCGTCATCCTCCCATTATAGCGGACGTATAGGCGCGGTTCAAAGTTCAAACTCGCGCTCCTTTTCCTCGGCCGTGAATACTTTTCACTTCAAACGACCGCGCGCGAACGGCATCCTCACTCGGTATGGAAAACTCTGATCAACTTCGCGAACTCTTCCGGATGCAGAAAGCCCTGAACGAGCGGATCGGCGTGCACACCGACGCCATGACGGAGGAAGAGAAAACAAAATGGCTCCTTAACTACACCCGCGCCATGCAGCAGGAGATGGCCGAACTGACCGACAGCGTGCCGTGGAAATGGTGGGCCAAGTACCAGAAGTTCGACGAGCAGAACGCCCGCGTGGAAGTGGTGGATCTGTTCCACTTCCTGATCTCGATGGCGCAAGTGCTCGGCATGAGCGCCGATGATGTCTTCGCCGCTTACGTGAAAAAGAACGAGGTTAATTTCCAGCGCCAAGAGTCCGGCTACACCACCAAAGACCACACTGACTCTAAACACATCTGACGCGTGGCTCGCCGTCCGCCAACCCGCGCCGCGACCGTGCCCGTCCGCTGGCGACGTGAGCTCACCGAGGTGCTCCTCACCGAGGAACGCATCGCACGCCGCGTGAAAACTCTGGCGCGACAAATCAATCGCGACTTCACCGGTCGCGACCTCGTGATCATCTCGCTGTTGAACGGCACGGTGATGTTCCTCGCCGATCTCATCCGCCACCTTTCACTCCCGCTGCGGCTCGACTTCATCGGCGTCTCCAGCTATGGCAGCGGCACCGAGTCGGGCGCGCTCGTCTTCACCAAGGAGCTGCGACTCGACGTGCGCGGGCGCGACGTGCTGCTCGTGGACGACATCCTCGACACCGGCAAGACGCTCACCAAAGTGCTCGCGAAACTCCGCCCGCTGCGACCGCGCCGCATCAAAGTCTGCGTGCTGCTCGAGAAGAAAGCGCGCCGCACGGAATCTGTGCGCGCCGATTACGTCGGCTTCGAGATTCCCGACAAGTTCGTCGTCGGCTACGGTCTCGACTTCGCCGAACGCTATCGTCACCTGCCATTTCTCGGCGTGCTTCGACCCGAGGTTTACGAAGTGCCATGACCATTCGAGTCCAATTCTGGTCCTACTTCAAGGATCTGACCGGCTGCGCCGACCTCACGGAGGAACTGCCCGAAGGCAGCACAGTGCACGACTTGCTCAAGCGCCTTCACGCACATCATCCCAAACTCGCTGCGATGCAAAACTCAACACTCATCGCCGTCGGCGTGGATTACCAAGGCCGCAGCCACGTGCTCCGCGACGGCGACGAAGTCTCTCTCTTTCCACCCGTGCAAGGCGGTTGAAAATGCGCGCGCGATGAAACACCAACTCACGCTCACCCCCGGGGCGATTGACGAACCCGCGCTCATCGCGGCGCGCCAGATGTCCGCCGGCATGGGCGCCGCCGTCTATTTCTCCGGTGTCGTGCGCGGCAGCGAGGAAGATCAAACCATCTCGGCCATCGAATACACGGCCTTCGCGCAGATGGTCGAGCGGCAGTTCCATCTCATCTTCGACCAGATTGAAAAGCGCTGGCCCATCGAAAGCCTCCGTATCGTGCACCGACTCGGCGTGGTGAAAGTGAACGAACCGTCGCTCTGGTTGGAAGTCGTCGCACCGCACCGCGGTGAAGCCTTCGCCGCCGGCCAGTTCCTCATCGACGAGATGAAGCGTACGGTGCCGATTTGGAAGAAGCCGTTGCCCTGAACTATTTCGCCGGCTCCACCACGAGCCGCTCAAACTGCGGCGTGGCCGTGGTCCTCAAAACGTTTCCCTCGCGCACGACGAACTGCACCGGCCAGGCTTGTTCGCGCGCGAGCTTCATCCCCTGCTCCGGCCCGAGCACCATCAGCGCCGTGGCCAGCGCGTCCGCCGTCATCGCCGACGGATGCGCGATGCTCACTGCCGCCACGTGCTCCGTCGGCCGACCCGTGCGCGGATCGACGATGTGCGCATAACGCCGGCCGTCCTTGATGAAAAAGTTTCGGTAATCACCCGAGGTCGCGAGGCTCAAGTTGTCGAGCGCCACCACGCGCGCAATTTCTCGATTGTCATCGACCGGCCGCTCAATGCCGACGCGCCACGGCCGGCCGCGCGAATCGTGACCGCGTGCACGCAGTTCGCCGCCGACCTCAGCGAGATAATTTGTGACGCCGCGCAACTCCAGCCAACGACCAATTTCGTCCGCAGCGAAGCCGGGCGCGAGCGCGGACAAATCCACTGATAATGTCGGAATCGCCTTCTTCAGCACCGGCAAATCGAGCCGCGCATCCAAATGTCGCCAGCCGATCTTCGCCTGCGTTTCCTCAATCAACTTGGCGGACGGCACCAGGCCGGGCCGGCCGCGCGGGCCAAAACCCCACAACCGCACGAGCGGTTCGATCGTCACGTCAAACGCGCCACCGGTAAGTTTGCTGATGCGTTGCGCCTCAATCACGACGAACGCCGTCTCACGTGGCACGAGAAATAAGTCCGTGCGGCGCGAGGCATTGAAACGCGCGAGGTCCGTGTCATCGCGCCACGTGGACATCTGGCCTTCGAGACGATCGAGCAGCGACTGCAGGGCGCGGTGGACTTCAGTTTTCACGGGCGCCTTCGCCGGCGCGATATACTTCAGCGACCAACCCGCACCCATCGTGAAGCCTCGCAGCGACTCCATCGAGTTGGCGGAGTTTGTGGGTTCAACCGCGTCGACGCCGAAGCCGAAGAAAGCCGCGAACAAGACCACAAGCGGACGCCACAGACATCTGTTTCCAAAATCGCGCATGATTCTCGATTGCTCCAGGTTCATCGCAGCAGCATCTTATCACGCTTCTCTTGTGAACCACTCAGCCTGGAGACATTCGCTCAGCGAGCTTGAGCTGCGGGTGCAACTCTTTCCGGCCGTGCACGAGCACCGCCGTCCATTCGGCAAGCCGCTGGCCGAGCAAACGACACGCAACCTGCGCCTCTTCGCCACGCGGCTCTTTGGCCGCCACCGCACCGTAATGGAGCGTGTGCATCTTCGTCGCGTAATCGGTCACGCCGAACGTGAGGAAACCGAAATTCATCAACACGGTCAGGATCGATTGGCAGGCCAGCTCCATCCCGCCGCCCCAGCCACCAGCGGAGCTGAACGCACAACTGATGCGCCCATCGATCTTCATCCAGTGCGGCCGCATCGTCTCGTCCCAGAACCGTTTCATCTTCCACGAAAGAATGCCCATGTTCGTCGGGCTGCCCACAGCGATGCCGTCGCACCAAACGACATCCGCCGCGCTCGCTTCGTCCACGCTGCGCAACCGCACCTCGGTGCCGGGGATGCGCTGCGCGCCTTCGACGACGAGCTGCGCCATCTTCGCCGTGTTTCCGGAGGAGGAATCGTACAGGACCAAAATCTTCGCGGTTGAATTCGTTTCACTCACGGCGACAAACGTAAGCGGCGCGGGGGCGCTCTTCAATGGCGGAAAGCCCGACTTAACGAACTTGGCAACGGCCCACGACACAGTGTTAGCTTGTGCGATGAGCGATCATGAGCTGCGCTTCGGCGGCATCCGGCGTCTGTACGGCGCCGACGGCCTCGCGCGCCTTTCCCGCGCGCACGTCTGCGTGGTGGGCATCGGCGGCGTCGGTTCGTGGGCCGTGGAAGCGCTGGCTCGCACCGGTGTCGGCCGCCTCACGCTGGTGGATCTCGATGATGTCTGCGTGAGCAACGTGAACCGCCAACTCCACGCGCTCGACGGCGAAATTGGCCAGCCAAAAGTCGAGGTGATGGCGCGACGCGCGCGCGCGATTAATCCATCCATTGAAATCCACACCGTCACAGAATTCTTTTCAGCCGAGAACGCCGAGCGACTGCTCCACGTCAAATTCGACTGCGTGCTCGATGCCATCGATCATCTTGGAAACAAGTGTCTGCTCATCACCGAATGCTGTTCGCGGAGCATTCCGCTCGTCACCTGCGGCGGCGCGGGTGGCCGGCGCGACCCGACCGCTATTCGCGTCGCCGATCTCGCTTTAGCCTCGCATGACCGACTTCTCCAGCAGACCCGCAAACGCCTGCGCGCTGAACACGGATTCCCGCGTCAGCCGGAGGAAAAGTTTGGAGTTGAAGCGGTCTTCTCAGTGGAACCGCCGGTTTTCCCGTGGCGAGACGGCACGGTCTGCGCCGATCGCGAACCAGGGAGCGATCTGAAACTCGACTGCGAAATCGGCTTCGGCACGGCCACGTTCGTCAGCGGCGCGATTGGTTTCGCCGCTACCGCGTGCGTGGTAGCGAAGCTGACTTCGCCGCATTCGTGAGCCAGCAACGATTCACGACGCGCCGAAAAGTCGCACGAAATTCTCTTCCACTCGCGCAGCAAGATTCTCGACCGGTTCGCCGAGCAAGCCGGCTGCGAAATCATACACGGCGACAATGTTCGCCGGATGGTTCACCGGCTTGCCCGTCTGAGGATTATTGAGTGGATGGCGATTGAGTTCGTCCGGCAATGACTGATCCGGCGCATCGGTCTCGATGAGCAAACGATCAAGCGGCACCTGACGAAACACCTCGCGCTGACGTTCCTTCCGCGCGTGAGCGAAATAGCCGGGCAGCGAAAAATACGCGCCGAGACGCGCGAGCGGCTCGATCATCTCGCGCGGGCCGCCGTAAGAATGAAGCAGAAATCCACGCGCCGGCCGGGGGTTCGCGCGCAGCAAATCGTACAGCCAGCCCCACGCCTTGAGACAGTGAATACTCGCGGGCAGATTCCGATCGGCCGCGAGACGGAGTTGCCAGACGAACGTCTCCTCCTGCGCCGCGAGGTCGGAGTTTTCAATCCAGCGGTCGAGGCCAATCTCGCCGATGGCCGAGGGCGCGGAGGCGAGAAACCGTTCCAACTCTTCGCGCCAGCGCGGCGTGCGTTCATGCGCGTACCACGGATGATAACCGAAGCTCGGCAGCACGCACGGATGCCGCCGCGCCAACTCGAGCACGGCTGACCAATCTTCTTCGCACGAACCATTCACCACCATTCGCGCCACGCCCGCGCGGGCCGTCGTCGCCACAATCGCGTCCGTGTCCGGTCCGAACCGGCCATCTTGCAGATGATTGTGCGCGTCGTAAAAACGGGGACTCATCTCGGTTGATTTGGCGTTTTCAACTGCCGCTGCGCGAAGGCGCGAATCGTCTCGCGTACACGCGTCAACGCGTTGCGCCGGTTGCCGGTGAGTTGACGAGAAAGTCCGATCTCGGAGAGAAAATCTGGCTCCACTGACACAATCTCATCCGCCCCCTGATCGCTGTAAAACTCGCACAGCAAGGCGGCGATGCCTTTGACGACGGCGGAATCGGAGTCGCACACGAAATGGCAATCACTCTCGCGAATCTCGCACGCGAGCCAAAGCCGCGCGAGGCAGCCTTCGACGCGATTCGCCTCGGTGCGCTGCGCTTCGGCGAGCGATGGATGCTTCCGGCCGCGCTCAATCACGTGAGTCAGTCGCGCCTGTGCATCGCGGATGGACGAAAATTCCGCGACGAGCGTCTGTTGCTTTTCCACGAGCGTCATCGCATGGAAGTTAATGCACCGCCACGGCGCGGTTCAACGGCAATGCGCATTTGCCTTCATCGCGCACTTGGCTCATCTTCAGGCACGCACGATGAAAACCACCGCCGCTGTTCTCTACGAAACAGGCCAGTCGGCGCCTTACGCCGTCACACGACCGCTGGTGATCGAGGAATTGGAACTCGCCCCGCCCGGCCCCGGCGAGGTGCTCGTCGAAATCGCTGCCGCCGGTCTCTGCCACTCCGATCTCTCCGTGATGAACGGCTCGCGGCCGCGGCCGCTGCCCATCGTGCTCGGCCACGAGGCGAGCGGCATCGTGCGCGAAATCGGCGCCGGCGTGACGGGTTTCGCGCCGGACGACCACGTCGTGTTCAGCTTCATCCCGACCTGCGGACATTGCGTTTATTGCAAGGCCGGCAAGCCAGCGCTCTGCGTCAACGGCAACCGCGCCAATCTCGCCGGCACGCTGCTGAACGGCGCGCGGCGGTTCATCAATTCGCGCGGCCAACCGGTGCATCACCACTGCGGTATCGCGGCTTTTTCGCACCACACCATCGCCGTCGCCGAATCGTTGGTGAAGATCGATCGACGCCTTCCGCTCGCCACTGCGGCGCTCTTCGGTTGCGCGGTGGTCACTGGCGCGGGCGCGGTTTTCAATACCGCGAGCGTGCGGCCGGGCGAAAGCGTGGCGGTGTTCGGGCTCGGCGGCGTTGGGTTGAGTGCGGTGATGGGCGCAGTTGCGGCGGGCGCTTCACCAATCATCGCCGTGGATTTGCTCGAGCATAAACTCGCGTTGGCAAAGGAACTCGGCGCCACGCACACGGTGAACTCCTCCGCCGCTGACGCGGTGGCGCAGGTGCGCGAGCTGTCCAGCGGCGGAGTGAATCACGCGATTGAGGCGACGGGCAATGAGTGCGGTATGGCGCAGGCATTTTATGCGACGCGGCCGGGCGGCAACACGGTGACGATCAGCCTGCCGGATGCGAAGCGGCTTTTCAGTGTGCCAGCCGTCACGCTCAGCGTGGAGGAACGGGTGGTACGCGGCAGTTACATGGGCTCGTGCGTGCCGCGACGCGACATCCCGCGCTTCATCGAATTGCACCAGACGGGGCGACTGCCGGTGGACCGGCTCATCACGCGGACGTTGCGGTTGGAAGAGATCAACGAAGGCTTCGATGCCCTCGCGCGCGGTGAAGCGGTGCGGCAAGTGATCCGGTTCGATTGAAGAACGGGGCGATTCCGTTCAATAATCGGCGACCGAGCCGTCGCGCAATTTCGCGCCGGGCCATTTGTACGTCTGCGGCTGTTTGGCAGCCGTCTCCAGAAATTTCTCATCCACCTCCACGCCGAGGCCCGGTCCCGGCGGCAGCGAGACGTAGCCGTCCTTGTCCACCTCGAAGTCCATCCGCGTGATGCCCTTGAGATTGAAGCCGTGGTTGTCCGGATAAAACTCGTGGATGAGGAAGAGCGGGATCGACGCGGTGACGTGCAGACTGGCGGCGATGCCGAGGAAGTTCGCCGTGCAATGCGGCGCGAGCGGCACGTGATACGCCTCGGCTAGCGTGGCGATCTTCTTCATCGAGGTGATGCCGCCGGTGTGGCAGCAGTCAGGCTGCACGATGTCGATGCAGCGCTCGTGCAGATACGCGACAAATTCCCAGATCGTCCGGTCGCGCTCGCCGGTTGCCAACGGGATGTTGATGGATTGTTTCAGCCGCTTGAAAACCTCGATGTTTCCGGGCACAGCAGGCTCCTCGATGAACAGCACATCGTACGGCTTGATGGCGGCGGCGAGCTGGATAAGCGTGGCAGGCGGCACGGCGCTGTGCGCGTCGAACATCACCGCGCCGTCGGGCCCGACCTTCTCGCGCGCGGCCTTGATGGCGTTCACCATCCGGTCGATGTCCGCGGGCGTGCCGGAATGTTCGTAGACGCCGTGCGGCGGAACCTTCACTGCCTTTGCCGTGTGATAGACGCGGATGCGGTCGCGCGTCGGCCCGCCGAGCATCCGGTAAACCGGCACGCCCCAGAGCTTGCCGGTGATGTCCCACAGCGCCATGTCGAAGCCAGCCAGTGTGTGAACGAGAAACGCGCCGCCGCGAATGTCGCGGTGCGCACGATACAGCTTCTGCCATAGATGCTCGATACGTGTGGGGTTCTCGCCGATCAACAGCTCGAAGAGCGATTCGGCCAGCGGCTTCGAAACGCGCGGATCCACACCCTTCACTTCGCCCCAGCCGACGACGCCGTGATTGGTCTCCACTCGCAGAAACACAATCGGCCCGACCCAATACGTGCGCAGGCCGGTGATACGAATGGTGGAGGTTTTGTCCGTGACGTTGGCAGCGGGATTCTCCGCGCCCGCGGCGTCCTGCAATAAAGCCCACGCGGCAGCAGTCGTGCTGGCAGCGGTCAAAAACTCGCGACGGCCCAGAAGTGAATTTGAAGACGGGGTGCTCATCCCTCTTCGTTAACGCAGCCGCGCGTGGCGGGCGAGCATTAATTTGCCGCGATGGCGGATCTCAGTGCGAATGCGGCACACCGGTTCCGCAGCGGCCGCAGGAACTCGGCACGCTCGAGCAAGCCGGCGCTTCGCCCGCGCCTCCTTCCACCTTCGAGGCGAACACGGAAAGCTTCTTCTCCAGCGGCGTTGAACCGCAGTGCGGGCAGGGTGTTCCCTCCCAATTCGCCGAGCGCACCAGCAGTTCGCTCTCTTTCTCGCACTTGCCACAATGAAACTCGTAAATCGGCATGCTCGGACAATAGCGGTCGCCGATTTCGTTTTCAACATCGCACAGTGCGCTCGCCTTGGCGCAACCCTCGAAGCATACTCGCGGAGATGAATATCGTTGTCCTCGATGGCCACACTTTGAACCCCGGCGACTTGAGCTGGGACGCCCTTCGCACGCTCGGCACCTGCACCATCCACGACCGCACTCCGACCGACCAAATCGTAGCGCACGCGCGCGACGCCGAGATTCTCTTCACGAACAAAACCGTTCTCAGCCGCGACACGCTTTTGCAACTACCGAAGCTGCGTTTCATCGGTGTGCTCGCCACGGGCTTCAATGTGGTGGACGCCGCAGCCGCCCGCGAGCGCGGCGTGGCGGTGTGCAACGTGCCTGGGTACGGCACGAAGTCCGTCGCGCAAATGGTGATGGCGCTCATCCTCGAACTGGCGCACCGCACCGGCCATCACGGCCAGACCGTGCGCGACGGCCGCTGGAGCCAGAGCCCCGATTTCTGCTACTGGGATCATCCGCTCATCGAGCTCGACAGCCTCACGCTCGGCATCGTCGGCTACGGGCGCATCGGCGAGGCGGTCGCGAATGTGGCGCGCGCGTTCGGGATGAAAATCATCGCTCAATCCCGTGCGCCGAAGAAGGTGGACGGCGTGACGTTTGTCGAACTCGAAACGCTCTTTCGCGAAGCAGACATCATCAGCTTGCACTGCCCGCTCACGCCGGAGAACAAGGGCCTCGTGAACGCTTCGCGCCTCGCGCTGATGAAGCCGACGGCGTTCCTCGTCAACACCGCGCGCGGTCCGCTCGTGGATGAACCGGCGTTGGCGGACGCGTTGAACAGCGGCCGTATCGCTGGCGCGGCGCTGGATGTCCTTTCCGTCGAACCGCCAGCAGCCAATCACCCGCTCTTCACCGCGCGCAATTGCCTCATCACCCCGCACATCGCTTGGGCCACACGCGCCGCCCGCGCGCGCTTGATGGAAACGGCCGTGGCGAATCTGAAAGCCTTCCTCGCCGACCGGCCGCAGAACGTGGTGAACCCGTAAACGGCCGCAAAACATACGGCCACGGTGCCAATGCTACCGCACGTTGTTTGTTCCAACGTTTTAGTTGAGCCGCTTCAAGCTCTTCGTTAAGCTCGGCGCAGAAGTCCGCCCCACCCAGCGACACGAGGCAGCTATGTACAAAATCTACGACGACGGCCAGGAGTACGGTCCCATTGAAGAGCAGGAACTACGCAGTTGGATCCGCGAAGGGCGAGTGCTCGGCACGACGCTCGCCTTCAAGGAAGGCCTCGAGGACTGGGTGCCGCTCTCCGACTTCATCGAATTCGCTGCCGACTTTGCCACGCTCGAAATGGCCGCCGCGTCACCGAAAAGCCAGCTCCTCAAAGCCGCAGCACCGAAGACCCCGGGCAAAACTGCAAAGGCAGAGACCGCCCCTGTCGTAACCGCCGCCGGCGCGCCGAAGAAAGGTAACCGAGCACTTGTCATCAGCGTCGTCGGGCTCGCTTTGTGCATCGGCCTCGCCGCCGGTTGGTTCCTGCCTGGCCTGTTGAATCCGGAAGCGGCGCCCACGCCGGCCATGGCGATGGTTAAAAAGTCCAAGAAGTCCGGCGCGCCCGCTAAAGTTTCCGCCGAGAAATCCAGCTACGCGGAGGTCGCCAAGCACCTCGACACACACGGCCAGCTCTTCATGTATCTAAGCACCGAGCAGCTCGGCGCGCAGGCCGATCAGCTCTTCGAAGGTTTTTCAAAAATCGCCGAGAAGGCGCAACCGCCGAGCGGTACGGGACCGGCCACAGGACCCGATGCAAACACCGGCCTCAAGCTTCTTCGCCAAGCTTATCGGGAAAGCGGCTTGATGGATGTCAGCGGCGTGGGGCTCAGCAGCTTCGCCGTCGAGAAAGGTCTCTATCGCAATCGCCTCGCCGCGCACCATTACCCCGACAAGAGCGACGGCAAACTTTGGAAACTCTTCAGAGCCAATCCGCCCGAGCTCGCCGCGATCAAGCTGCTCCCCCCCAGTACCGCCTTCGCCTACCACACCGACCTCGACGCCAAGCTCGCGTGGGACTGGATCAAGACGCTCGTCCAGCAGTCCGGCGATAAAGCGCTCATCGAGATGTTCAACCAGATTTCGGCCAACCCGCAGACCGGCCCGATGATCGAAGGCCTGCTCGCTTCCGTCAGCGAGGTGGGCATCGCCATCACTCTCAATGACGCGAAGAAAATCCCGTTCCCCGTGGGCGATAAGGTGATGGAATTCCCTGAGCCGGGCATCATCGTTCTGCTCAAGGCGAAAGACGACAAGGTCGCGCAAGCCATCGAACCGTTCCTCGCTCTCGGCCCCATCAAGCCGCAGAAAATCGCCGTTGGCACCAACGAGCTGACGGCCATGATGCCGCTGCCGTTGCCCGTGCCGCTACAGGTCACGATGTTCAAGGCCGACGGCTACGTGGTCGTCTGCAGCACTCTCGCGTTGGCGAAGGAAATCGTTGCCATTAAAAGTGGCGAGACACCCGGCTTGGTCGCCAGCGAGGAATTCCAGAAGCTCTCGAAAGGCACCGCTCTAGACGGCAACCAGTTCCAGTTCGTCAGCGCCCGCATGGGTCAGACTCTCCAGCAACTCCAGCAATCCGCCGCCAAGGATGCGCCGCCGGAGATCAACGAGATGATGAGCTTCTTCAACGATCCGAAGGCACCGCCCTTCTCCCACTTCGGCGTACTGAAGGTCACCAGCGAAGGCATCCAACTCGACAGCCTCGCCACCACGAGCGGACCCCAAAGCCTCGCTCTGCAGGCAGGCGTGCTGCCCGCCGCCATCGCCGCCGGATTCATCCTGCCCGCCGTCTCCAAAGCCCGCGGCTCAACCGAAGGGACCGAGTGCCAGACTAATCTGAAACAAGCCGGTCTCGCCGTGCTGATTTACCAAGAGGACAATCAGAAGATGCCGACGTCGTGGAAGGATGTCTCCGCCGAACTCCCCTCGCCCACAGCCCTCGTCTGCCCCGATGACAAACAGCGCCAATCCGCCGCGAACTGGACAGCATTCACTCCGCTCAACGCCACCTACCAACTGATGCCTGTCACCGGCAAACTCACGCCGGCCAGCATCGTCGCGCGATGCCCCATCCACAACCACACGCTCCACGGCGATGGCAGCGTAAAGACCAGCGCGAAGACAGCGCCCGTGCCTCCTTTAACTCCGCCGCCGTTGCCGCTGCCAGCGGATTCGCAGCCGCCGAAAAAAGCGCTCTGACCGCGCTGCGGAAATTCAGCGGACGAATCAGCGGGCCGGATTCAAACGTCGGTCAAAGCGGAACGACTCCTTCGTATCGCCCGTCACCGTCACGACAATCGGCGGCGCTTTGCCGCCCTGATCCACCTGCACACGCGTCACGTTCGTCGCGTTCTCAAACGGTTGGTCGCGCAGCCACACGTGGCCGTCGCCCTGCAAATAGAGCACCGGCTTGCCGAACTTCCGCGCAGCGGTCGGAAACCGATCGGCAAAAATCCCGTGATGTTTCTCCGTCGGGAACGCGTGCGCGAAGACCACCGCGCACTTCACCTTCTCTCCTTCATTCTTGAATTGTTTCTCCACCCACTCGGAGCCGTCCTTGAGAAAATCTTTCCATTCGCTTTTGTCGTGCACCGCGCCACCAACCATCGTGATGCCGACGAACAATGCGCCCTCGTGTGTGAAGGCGAAATTCTCCGGACGCGATTTCTGCCGCGTCACGGTGAAGGTGTGTTTCCAATGCTCGTCGAGCTTGAGAAAATGTTTCGTCCAGAACCGCCACGCCTGCTTCGGCCTGTCGCAGTCGTTCCACTCGTTGTCGCCGGGGATGATGAAGGTCGGCTGAACGGAGCGGCGCAGCACACCCGACACGCGCGCATAGACCGCTTCGTCGCACGGCGTCGTGCCCTCCTTGATGTCGCCGAGATGGATCACGAACGCGCTTGTGCGCGGCAGTTCGTCCACCTGCCGCACCAGCAACGCCAACTCCTGCTCGCCGTATGGCACGTCGCCCATCACCGAGAAATTGAACGGCGCGGCCACGGCCACGGACGCCACGCCGAGCGCGCACAGAAAAAGGAGTTTTTGAAGAAGCGATTTCATGCCGCGATGCAACACGGCTGCACCTGCGAAGGCAAACTCAAAGACGTCCGCACCGCGTTGTCGCGGAATGGAAACGCTCAGTCCGGCTGAAGAATCTGAAGCCGCACGCCGAGCACGAAATTCTTCACGCGACCCCGGTAGTCGAGCATGTGCGGCGCCTGCAGATGCGCGTGGAGCGCCGGCAGGTCAGCCCACTTCTCGATTACCACCACAGCGTCGGGACGAATCGCGTCCTGCAGCGGCAGACCGGTCGGCACGTCCACCGCCGGACCGTATTCGATGCAGCCGTTCTCGGCTTGGACCAGCGGCATCAGGCGACGAAACTCGGCGAGGAAATCCCCGCGCTTGCCGGCGTTCAATTCAATGGTAGCGATGACGTGAATCATAAACTTTAGTGGCGCAGCAGCCAGTGGCTCGCGATCTTCACGATCTCGATGGTCGGTTCGCCGGTGAAAATGTGGTTGCTGCCGACCACCTCGACGAGTTGCGTGGATGCCTTGTTCGCGCGCGCAAGAATGTCGCGCGAATCTTTGATCGGCACCACGTCGTCTTCGGTGCCATGAATGAGCAGCCACGGCACTTTGATATGCGGCGCGCACGCGAGCACATCGCCGATGCGGCCGAGGTCATCCATGTAAGCCTGCGAAAGCGGGCACGCCTCGTTGTCCCACATGGAGCCTTGCCCCGGCTTCACCTCGCCGAACTCGCGCTGCGCAAAATCGCGCGTGTGCACCATGCCGGCGAGCGAGATGAGCCGATGGATGCGCGTGTCCTGCGCGGCGCGTAGCACGCCGACCGCGCCGCCCATGCTGTGGCCCGCATAAGTGATGTTCCAGGCAGTGAGCGCGTCCAGCACCGCACCGAGATCCTCGACCTCTTTCGATATGGTCGAGTCCGCGAACTTTCCGTCCGACGCGCCGTTTCCGGAAAAGGAGAAACGCAACACGTTGAAGCCGGCCGCGGGGAGCGCCGTGGCGAGCGTCACGATGAACGGCCGATCTTTGTTGCCGGTCACACCGTGACCGATCACGAGCAGATCCTTCGATTTCGCGTCGCCGGCGTGGAAGGTGTAGTCCAGCCGTTCGCCCTGTTTATTTTTGATTTCGATGTTCATCCCCGATTAAAGCTTGGCTTTTTTACCTTTCGCAGACGCCGGCGGCAACGGGATTTCCATGGGCGCAGGCTCATTGGTCGAAAGCGGCAGCGTGTCGCCGAACTCTTTTTGCAACGACGCCAGTCGCGTCATCAACTCCTCGAGCTTCGGTTTCGATGCCGCGTCCTCAGACAAATCGCGCAGCTCGTCCGGGTCGTTCTTCAAATCGAAGAGCTGTGATTTATTGATGTGCGGGTAGCGGATGAGTTTGAAACGGCCGTCGTTTACCGCGCGTTGAAAATGACGATAGGCGGTCAAGATCTCGTCGCGATGCTGGTCGCGTCCGGCCTTCAGCATCGGCGCGAGACTGCGCCCTTCCACGCTTTTGGGCGTAGCCAGTCCGACCCATTCACAGAACGTCGGGAAGAGATCGAACGAGTAGCACATCGCATCCGTGCGACGGCCCGCTGGCAGGCCCGGCCCGCCGATGATGAGCGGCACGCGCATCGAGTGCTCGTAAACATTCTGCTTTCCGAGCAGGCCGTGGCTGCCGATGGCGAGGCCGTTGTCCGCGGCGAACACGACAATCGTTTCCTCCGCCCGCCCGGTCTCGCGCAGCGCCTCGAGCACACGGCCGATCTGCGCGTCGAGATGCGTGATGATCGCGTAGTAATCCGCCAACTCGCGGCGCACGGCCATCTCGGTGCGCGGCCACGGCAGCAACTGCTCGTCGCGCACCGTCAGCTCGCCGTTGTTGAAAGGATGTTTCGGAAGGAAGTTCTTCGGCAACGGCAGCTTCGCGGCATCGTACCGATCGTGGTATTCCTTCGGTGCCTGCCGCGGATCGTGCGGCGCGGTGAAGGCGACGTAGAGTGCGAAGGAATTTGTGCCGCTCTTCTGCGCGCGCAGGAACTCGATGGCTTGATTGGCGAAAAGCTCGCTCGAATGAAGCTCGCTCGTCCGCGGCGGCGTGAGTTTTCCGTCCGGCATCACATCCCGCACGGGAACGCGGAAGTGATTATTCATGCCGCCGAGAAACACGCTTTTTCCATTCGGAAAGCTCGCCGCATACGAAGCCGGACCGTTGTGCCATTTACCACAGCCGAAGGTCTCGTAGCCGCCAGCGCGGAGAACCATCGGCCACGTCGTCGTGTCCTTGAGTTGTTCGGAAATCCGGAAGAGCGGCCGGCCGCTCAGCATCATCGCGCGCGACGGCACGCAGACCGCGCCCTGCAGTCCGCCCATGATATACGCACGCGTGAAGCTCGTGCCACGCGCCACGAGGCGATCGAGGTTCGGCGTCTGGATATTCGGGTTGCCGAGCGCGGCGATGGTATCGGCGCGCATATCGTCCGCGAGGAGGAAGATGATGTTCGGCCGTGGGGTAATCTTGGCGGCCTTGTCAGCAGCGGCGACGATGGAAACGTGCGCGAGGAGCAGCGTGAAGATGAGTAACGCAAACTGTTTCATCGGCGGAAAGGAATTCATCGCGCCAAAAATAACAGACACGCGATGGGAAATCCAGAAGGAATCAGGACGCGCAGCCAAGCGGGCATACTCCGAATCAATCCGCGACGATGACGCGCCGATGAAACTCAGAAGAGCTGGCGGATCGGCCGACCATCGTTCACGGCCGAGAGCACTTCGCGCGGGATGCCCGAGGCGGAGCGCAGTTCGCCCGTGTCGAGCAAGGTCTGAAACACGGTGGCGATGAGGTCGCTGTTCGAGACGGGGTTGTCCGCCGGTTCACCGCCGTCGCGAGAGGATTCGCCGATCACCTGCCCCATCTTCAGCCCGCCGCCATAAATCAGCAGCGGCGAGAGGTTGCCCCAGTGGTCGCGCCCGCCGTTCTTGTTTACGCGCGGCGTGCGGCCCATCTCGCCGCAGGCGACGAGCAGAATCTTGTCGCGCAACCCGCGCGCTTCGCAGTCCTCGATGAACGCGGCCACGGCGTGGTCGAACGGCGTGCCGACGTAGCCCATCCCTTCCTCGATGGTCGCGTTGTTCGAGTCCGCGTGCATGTCCCAGACGAAATTGGTCGTCACGGTCACGAAGCCCGCGCCACGCTCGCAGACGCGCCGCGCGAGCAGCAGCAGTCGCCCGAGCGTCTGCGCGTTGTCCGCGTAGTTCTTGTGGTTATTCCAACGCTTGCTGATGCGGTGCGCCGGCACGAGCGGCGCGGTGTCGTACGCGGCGACCACGCGCGGATCTTCCTTGGAAAGATCAAACGCATCGGTGACACCGCCGAGAATCGTCGAGAACGCCTGCTCGCGGAAACGGTCCAAGCCCTCGAGTGCGCCCGTGGCATCGACCTGATATTTGAGCCGGTCGACGCTCTGCAACAGCGCGCGTCGATCGGCGAGGCGATCGGGCGAAATCGCCAGTTGCAGATCTTCCTGCAGCTTCCCTTTGCCGCCGGGTTCGAAAGGCGCGTAGGCCGCACCGAGAGAACCCGTGGAAGCGAAATCGCCGAACTGGCGCACCGCCGGTTGCGTGGATGGATCCACCGCGCGCGGGAAGAGCGCGAGGTTGCGCGGCATCCCCGTGACCGGATGACTCGTGCCGGCGACGCGTCCGTAAATCGCGCCGAGACCCGCGCCGAAAGTCTCCTTCGAGACCAGCGGCTTGATGTCGTGGTTGCCGTTGCCCGTCGCGAAAGAGCGCACGATCGCGAGCTTGTGCGCCAACCGCGCGAGCTTCGGGAACGTCGCGCCAAAGGTCACGCCGGGCAACGTCGTCGCCACTTCGCCGGTCACGCTACGGATGCCGACCGGCGCGTCCATCTTCGGATCGAACGTCTCCGTCTGCGATGGCCCGCCGTGTTGGAATAGGAAGATGACCGACTTGTCCTTCACCAGCTTTCCGGCGGCAGACGCGACGGCGCGCGCCTGCAACAGACCGGAGAGCGAGAGGCCGCCCAGCGCGAGCGAGCCGACGTTCAGGAAGGATCTCCGGTTCAGGCCGTTTGGATGTAAGCGCAGCATAGGTTCCTCCGTTTTCTTTCTCTAAATGATTTCTGAGATCGGTCTGCCCGAATCGAGAATCGGCACCGGCCGCCCCGCGTGGTCGATGAACGTCTGGTCCGGATCGATGCCGAGCACGTGGTAGATCGTCGCCAACACATCGGACGGCATGAGCGGACGTTCGATGGGATGCTCGCCCTTGTCGTTCGTCGCGCCGACGACTTGGCCGCCCTTCAATCCGCCGCCCGCCATCATCACACTGAAGGCATTGCCCCAGTGATCGCGGCCCGGCACGGGGATCCCCGGCTGGCCGGTGTTGATCTTCGGCGTGCGGCCGAACTCGCCCATCACCACCACGAGCACGTCCTTCAACATCCCGCGCTCAGAAAGATCCTCGATGAGCGACGACGCCGCGCGGTCGAGCACCGGCAGCTTGTAGCCGTGGCTCTTCTCGATGCTCGAATGGTCGTCCCAGTGCGGCATGTCCACCGTCACGAAGCTCACACCCGACTCCACGAGCCGCCGCGCCATCAGCGTGTAGTGGCCCCACGCGTTGCGGCCGTAGCGCTCGCGCGTCTTGTCGCTTTCCTTCGTGATGTCGAGCGCCTCACGCGCGTTGCCGCCCACCACCATATCCACCGCGTGTTGCTGATGCCGGTCCATCGCCTCCATTACACCGGACCTGTCGAGGTCGCGGCGAAGGTGGTCAATCGAGCCAAGCAAATCGAGACGGCCACGGATGCGCCCCGTGTCTCCGCCGAAGTTCTCCAGACACTGCGGCGGCGTGATGACGCCCGTGTGGCTCGCCGCGAGATACTTCTGCTGCGTCTGCACATCGAACGGATTGTAAGCGCGCCCGAGATACGCCGCGCCTTGGTAACCGGGATAAAGATAAACGCTCTCCGCCGCGGGCAATCCGACATACGCCGGCAGACCAGGCGCGTTCGCGCCTTGGATGCGCGAGACGTAGGAACCGACCGATGGGAACTTCTGCGCCTGATCCGTCGAGTGCGAGCCGAAGCGGCCCGTGAGCATCCAGTGCGCCGCCGCGAAATGATCGCCGTTGTCGTGATGCAGCGAGCGCAGGAAAACCATCTTGTCCGCCAACTTCGCGTGTCGCGGCAGTTGCTCGCTCAGGTGGATGCCGGGGACGTTCGTGCGGATCGCGCCCCACGGCCCCCGATACTCGCTCGGCGCATCCGGCTTCGGGTCGTAGCTCTCCAAGTGGCTCGGCCCGCCATCGAGCCAGAGCAGGATGACCGATTTGCCCGTGCGCTTCGCCACGCCCGCCGCTTGCAGACGCAGCAATTCCGCCGAGGAAAGACCGAGCAGACCGAGAAAGCCCGCCTTCAACGCCGTGCGGCGAGAAGAACCTTGGCAATTAGCAGAAAGCGGGCCTTTTTGGATTCGGAGCATCGGCTTGGTTGGACGCCCACGACACTGCCCTATTCGACATCAAAGTCCAGCCGTGACTTGCGAAAATCAGCCCCCGTTACCAGCTCAGCCCATTATCAGCCACGGATGAAACACCGATGAACACGAATTTTCCACCCTCTTTCTTCTCTCTCCATCCGTGATTTGGACCTTTCCAATCCATCGGCACGCCGTTCCCGACCTCCGGCCAGGCAATCCAATGCGATGGAACGTCAATCCAACACGTTGGCGAGGCGTTCCGATGCCTTGGCGCAGCGTTCCAACCCTCCGGCACGACGTTCCAGAGCGTCGGCACGCCGTTCCAACCCTCCGGCTAGGCAATCCAATGCGATGGAACGTCAATCCAACACCTTGGCCAGGCGTTCCGATACGTTGGCGCAGCGTTCCAACCCTCCGGCACGACGTTCCAGAGCTTTGGAAAGTCGTTCCGACACGCTGGAAAGGTGATTTTTAGAGGAAACAGGCGAAAAGAGAGGCGGAAGGGAGCTAAACCGCCAAGACGCCAAGGTGCCAAGACGCCAAGGGAGAGAAGAGAGAAGGAAGAGGTGAACGGGTGACGAAGCACTTGCGTGCGGACGAGGGTTGAGTAAGGTGAACGCATGAAGATTCCCCGCCTGTTCGTTCCCAGTCTGGTTTTGGCCGCCACATTGCTTGGCTGCGGAGCACTGCTGGCACAGGAGAAGACCCCTGCCGCACCCACTGTATCGACGACCAGGCTGACGCTAAAAGCGAGTGAGGGCGATGCGAAGGCGTTAGCCGAATTGCGTGGCCGAGCCGAAAAAGGTGAGGTCTCCGCGCAGTACTTCCTCGGGCTGATGTATGCCAATGGCCAAGGCGTGGCGAAGGATGAGGTGGAGGCCGTGAAGTGGTATCGCAAAGCCGCAGATCAAGGCAATGCCGGCGCGCAGTTCAACCTCGGGTTTATGTATGCCAATGGCCAAGGCGTGACGAAGGATGAGGTTGAGGCCGTGAAGTGGTATCGCAAAGCCGCAGATCAAGGCGTTGCCCCCGCGCAGTCCGACCTCGGGTTCATGTATCGCACTGGCCAAGGCGTGGCGAAGGATG
>CAMASG010000005.1 GCA_945860945.1 Akkermansia muciniphila | reverse complement strand
TGGCCGCTGGCCTCGAGGCGCGTGGCGAGCCAGCCCTGCGGATACTCGACGACGACCTTGCGGAGCTTGCCGAGCTTGCCGGTGGCGATCATGTCGCGCGCCTGCTTCACGAGCGGGTAGCCGGTGTAGTTGTGCGTGAGGCCGTAGAGGAGGCCGGTCTTCTTGACGAGTGCGGCGAGGGCTTTGGCTTCGGCGAGGTCGAAGGTGGCGGGCTTGTCAGAGAGGACGTGAAAGCCGTTATCCAACGCCATCTTCGCGGGCGGGAAGTGCATGTGGTTCGGCGTGACAATGGCGATGAAGTCCATGCGCTGGTCGGCGGGCAGGGCCTTCTCGGCGAGAATCATTTCCTCGAAGGTGCCGTAGCAGCGGCTTGGCGGCAGGAAGAGGTCCGCGCCGCTGGCCTTGGAGCGCTCGGGGTCGCTGGAGAACGCGCCGCAGACGAGCTCAACCTGCTGGTCCATCGCCGCCGCGATGCGATGCACCGCACCGATGAACGCGCCGCGCCCACCGCCGACCATGCCGTAACGAATTTTTCTGCTCATAAGTGAAATGGAATCAAAGTAGGTGTTGAATACGAATGCGCGGCCTTTATAGTGACGCCCGTTTTTCAAGTCAATGGACTTGAGTGTATGCTAGTTCATCTCCTGAAATCGAAGATCCACCGGGCGCAGGTGACGGATTCCAACGTGAACTACGAGGGGAGTCTCACTATCGCCGCGGACTTGATGGAGCGCGTCGGCCTGCTGCCGTATGAGAAGATCCTCTGCGGCAACATGGGCAACGGCGAACGCTTCGAGACGTACGCGATCGCCGGCGAGCGCGGCTCGGGCGCGATTATCTTGAATGGCGCGACGGCTCATCTCGGCAAGAAGGGCGACCGCCTCACCATCATGAGCTTCACTGAGATCGACGCAACTCAGGCGACGAACTGGCAACCCCGCGTGCTTGTGCTCGCGGAAAACAACATCATCGTGACCGAACGCGGAATCTGACCACATGTCCTTCACCGTAGCCGAAATCGCTCAGCTTTTAGGCGGCGAAGTCGTAGGCGACGCCAGCCTCGTCCTCACCACGTTCGCCGCGGCCGACAAGGCCAAGGCTGGCGACCTCACCTTCGCCGAGAACAAAACTTTCTTCGAACGCGCCGAGCAAAGCGCCGCCGCGGCCATCATCGTGGACAAGCCGTTCACGACGGAAAAGAAAACGCTCATCCGCGTGGCGGATTCCCGCCGCGCCTTCGCCAAAGTACTGCCGCTCTTTTTCCCCGAGCCGATGCCGCCGGCCGGCGTCCATCCGTCAGCGACGATCGCGCCAACGGCGAAGATTCATCCGACCGCGCGCATCGGTCCGCACTGCATCGTCTCCGAGGGCGTGACTATCGGCGAACATTCCTGTCTGCACGGGAACATTTACGTGGATGTCGGCTGCCAGATCGGCGAGCGCTCTGTCATCTTTCACAACGTCACGCTCTATCCGCGTACGGTCATCGGCGACCGCGTGCGCATCCACGCCGGCACAGTCGTCGGCTCGGACGGCTTCGGCTACGTCTTCGATGAAGGCGAACACCGCAAGGTGCCGCAAATCGGCAACGTCATCATCCACGACGACGTGGAGATCGGCGCGAACGTGACAATCGATCGCGGCGCCCTCGGACCGACCGTCATCGGCAAAGGCACGAAGATTGATAACCTCGTTCAGATCGCGCACAATGTGGTGACCGGTGAACATTGCCTCATCGTCGCGCAAGCGGGCATCGCCGGCAGCACCAAACTCGGCGACTTAGTCACGCTCGCTGGACAGGTCGGCCTCGCAGGACACTTGCGCATCGGCGACAAAGTAACTATCGCCGCGCAATCCGGCGTGATGCACGACATCGGTGTCGGCGAGAAATGGTTCGGCACACCTGCGCAGCCCGACCGGCAGATGAAGCGCCAGCTTCTCGCCTCCCAGAAATTGCCCGAGATGCTTCGCCGCCTTTCTGCCTTGGAAAAGCTGCTAAAAACACAGCCGCCGAAGGCCTAAAGACCAATTGAACCGTTCTTTGGAAATGACTGTTGACTTGTTCCGACCGTTTGTTACTTTCTACGCCCCTTTACGAAGGGTTTTATGAAGACGTTTCTCCCGAAAGTGGATTTGGACGCGCGCAAGTGGCACGTGATTGATGCCGATGGTGCCGTGCTCGGACGCCTCGCCGTCCAGGTCGCGAACATCCTGCGCGGCCGCAACAAGCCGATTTTCACCCATCACCTCGACGCCGGCGACTTTGTCGTCGTCATCAACGCCGAGAAGATCCGCCTCACCGGCAAGAAAGAGACCGACAAGGAGTTCATGTCATACTCCGGTTGGAAGGGCGGCGAAAAGTATCGCACCGTCGCGCAAGTCCGCGCGTCGCACCCCGAGCGCCTCATCATGCACGCCGTGAAAGGGATGATCCCGAAGAACCGCCTCGGCGATCAGCTTCTCACCAAGCTCAAAGTGTATCAGGGCACCAAGCACCCGCACGAAGCCCAGCAACCCGATGTCGTAGCTGTCGTGAAGTAATATTTTATGGCCAAGACCAAGATCAAGGAATTCCTCGGCACCGGCCGGCGTAAAACCGCCGTCGCCCGCGTGCGCATCGCCACCGGCTCCGGCAAGATTGTCGTGAACGGCCGCGCCTACGACGCCTACTTCCACGTGGAAGATCAGCGCGCGATGGTCATCCAGCCTTTCGCCGTCACCGAATCGAACGGCAAGTTCGACGTCCGTGTGAACGTCGCCGGCGGCGGACCTTCCGGCCAAGCTGGCGCCGTGCGCCACGGCATCTCCCGCGCCCTGCTCGAGGTGGACGCTGCCATGCGCCCCGCTCTCAAAGCCCAAGGCCTGCTCACTCGCGATGCCCGCGAGAAAGAGCGTAAGAAGTACGGCCAACCCGGCGCCCGCAAACGCTTCCAGTTCAGCAAGCGTTAAGCTGCATTCACTTACTCGAAACCCGCTGGGCAACCAGCGGGTTTTTTGTTTTCACGAAAAATTAACTCCGCACCGCTGCTCTGCTGCGTTAGAACTCCATCGTCAAAATGAACAAGACCGTCAAAGTCGCCATCGTCGGCGCCTCGGGCTACTCCGGCGAGGAGCTCGTGAACCTGCTGCTCCACCATCCGCACGCCGAACTGGTCGCCGTCACCTCGCGCCAGCAAGCCGGCCAGACTGTCGCGCAAATCTTCCCCAAGTTCGCCAGCCATCCGCGCGCCAAGACACTGCGCTTCGTGGAGCCGAACGCCGAGCTGCTCGCCACGCAGGCGCAGGTGGTTTTTCTCGCCCTGCCCCACGGTGTCGCCGCTGAATTCGCCGTGCCGCTGCTCAAGCTCGGCTGTCAGGTCATCGACCTCAGTGCGGACTTCAGATTGCGCAGCCCCGCGACCTACAAGGAATTCTACGCGCACGATCATCCCGCGCCCGAGCTGTTGGCCAAGGCCGTATACGGGTTGCCGGAGATTTATCGAAACGAAATCAAAACCGCGACGCTCATCGCCTCGCCGGGTTGTTATCCCACCAGCATCCTGCTGCCGACGTTGCCGCTTCTGCGCGCCGGGCTCATCAAGCCGCACGGCATCATCGCCGATTCGCTCAGCGGTGTGAGCGGTGCCGGACGCAAAGCCGATCTCGATTATCTCTTCGTGGAGTGCAACGAAAGCGTGCGCCCGTACGGCGTGCCGAAGCACCGGCACCTCTCGGAGATCGAGCAGGAACTCACGAAAGCCGCCGGCTCCGAGGTCACGCTCCAGTTCACGCCGCACCTCATTCCCGTGAACCGCGGCATCCTCACCACGCTTTATCTCGCGCCCGCGAAGCACTTCGCCAACGCCGCCGAGATGGAGACGTTGGCAAAACAGATCACCGCCTGTTATCAGGCCGCCTACGGCAACGAGCCGTTCATACGATTGCTCGATGGGAATGCGTTGCCCGACACGAAGAACGTGGTGGGAACGAACTGCATCGAGATCGCTTGGCGACTCGATCCGCGCACTGGTCGCCTGATTGTGATGAGCGCCGAGGACAACATCGTGAAAGGCGCCAGCGGCCAAGCCGTGCAGAGCTTCAACATCCTCTGCGGCTTCCCCGAGACCGCCGGCTTGATTTGAATCACGCCCAGAAACAGGCTTGGCAGCGGCGCGGCGCCAGCTATCATCACTCACGCATTAAATTCATCCCGCACACATCATGAAACGATTCTTCACATTCCTGCTGACCGTCGCACTGTTCGCCTTTGGTTCCGTGACCAACGCGGCGCCGATTAAAATCCTGATCATCGACGGACAGAACAACCATAATTGGAAGGCCATGTCGCCCTTCATGAAGGCGCAACTCGAGAAGACCGGACGCTTCACTGTCGATATTTCCACCACGCCGTCCACCACGCCCAACGCGCCGAAAAGTTTGACCGCCGAGCAGAAAGCGAAAGCCGAACAGGCCAACGCCGAGTTGAAGAAAGAGGCGTCCAGCAACTGGGACGCGTGGCGGCCGGATTTCGCCAAGTACGACGTCATCATCAGCAATTACAACGGACAGGATTGGCCGCAACCGGTGAAGACCGCGTTCGAGAGCCACATGAAAAACGGTGGACGGTTCGTCTGCGTGCATGCCGCCGATAACTCGTTCCCAAACTGGCTCGAGTATAACCAGATGATCGGACTCGGCGGCTGGGGCGGTCGCACCGAGAAGCACGGCCCGTATGTGTATTATGACAACGCGGGCAAGGAAGTGCGCGACACCAAACCGGGCAACGGCGGCAGCCACGGACCGCAGCACGAGTTCACCATCGAGTTGCGCGGCGCCAAGCACCCGATCACGCAGGGCATGCCGGCCAAGTGGAAACACACTCAGGATGAACTGTACGATTCACTGCGCGGACCGGCCGAAAACATGGAGATTCTCGCCACCACGTGGTGCGAAAAAACCAAGCGCCACGAACCGATGATGATGGTCATCAAACACGGTAAAGGCCTCGTCTTCCACACGCCGATGGGCCACGAGAACGGCAAGGCGCTCCAATGCGTCGGCTTCATCACCACGCTCAATCGCGCCTGCGAATGGCTCGCCACCGACAAAGTGACTTTCGCGATTCCGGCCAATTTCCCCAGCGCGGAAAAATCCAGCGGCGTGGCCGCAAACTGAGGATTGCGACGCGTCACCATGGCGAAAGCCGCTTGCAATCAGCCGATGGGCGGGCAGAGTCATCGCGTGCTTCGCGATTGGATAACACTCTGGCTGTCCGCGCTCGTGGTATTCGCCGCAGCGCCGCTCGCGGCTCAGACCACGCTCGACACCACGGGACCGCGCCCCGGCCATTCGATCCACGGCGATGCCTTCAACGAGGGGCCACGTCAGCGCGCCTATCTAATGTCCGGCGTTGGCCACGTCGAGTTTCCAGTCACGACAACGGCCAGCGAAGCGCAGGCCTTCTTCAATCAAGGCGTCGCCCAGCTCCACGGCTTTTGGTATTTCGAGGCCGAACGCTCGTTCCGCCAGGTCGCCGCGCTCGATCCACAGTGCGCAATGGCCCACTGGGGTTTGGCGATGGCAAACGTCAATAACAACAAGCGCGCCAAAGAATTCATCAAGAAAGCCGTCGCCCTCAAGCCCGCGGCCAGCCCGCGCGAACGCCTCTGGATTGACGCTCTCGCCACGCTTTATTCCGACGAACCCAAGGATGCCAAAGCCCGCCAGAAAGCCCACATCGATCAGCTCACTGCTATCTCGGAGAAGTTTCCTGACGACATCGAAGCGAAAGCCTTCCTCGCTCTGAAAATCTGGTCGGACGGCGAGAAGATTTCTCCGTCACGCCCGTACACCGAGGTTGAGAAAATCCTCAAGCCGTTGCTCGCCGCGCATCCGGATCATCCCGCGCACCATTACCGCATTCATCTCTGGGATTACCGCGACGCGAAGCAGTCGCTCGAGAACGCCGCCCAGTGCGGCCCCATCGCCGACGGCATCGCTCAC
This sequence comes from Akkermansia muciniphila, assembly GCA_945860945.1. GTDB lineage: Bacteria > Verrucomicrobiota > Verrucomicrobiia > Limisphaerales > SIAT01 > SIAT01. Next base: position 49,769 of record CAMASG010000005.1, on the reverse strand, counting down.
ATGTGGCACATGCCCGGCCACATCTATTCGCGCCTGAATCGTTACGCCGATGCCGCGTGGCAGCAGGAAGCCTCCGCTCGCGTGGATCACGCTCACACGATGCGCGACCGCGTGTTGCCGGATCAAATCCACAACTACGCCCACAACAACGAATGGCTCACGCGCGATCTCAGCCACGTCGGCCGCGTACGCGATGCCGTCGCGCTCGCGAAGAACATGATCGAGCTGCCGCGCATTCCGCAGATTTCAAAAAGCACCAACGCCGCCGCTTCTTATTCCATCTCCAAAACCAGCAGCCACGCTTACGGCCGCACTCATCTGCTCGCGTTGCTGAACAACTACGAACTGTGGAACGAACTGACCGCGCTCGCACAAACTTCGTATCTCGCAACCGCGTCAAAGGACATCGAAGACCAGATCAAAATTGCCAAGCTGCTCGCCAAGGCACACTTCAATCTCGGCCGCACGAATGAAGGTCAGCAGCAACTCGCGCTGCTCGAAAAGTCGCTGGCCCTCGAACGCGCCAAGCAATTACCGAAGACTGTTCCCACGACGAACGCTCCTTCCACGAATGCCCCTGCCAAGACCGCGAGCAAAGCCGCCACGCCCAGTTCGCGAATGCAGCAGGTTGAGTCCGCCATCGCGGAAGCGCGCACCTATTCCGCGCTCAGCGCCGGCAACAAAACCAATGCGCTCACCCATCTCGCCAAGGCGAAAGATTTGCCGAAGGACGAACTCGCCCGCCTCCACCTCGCGCTCGGTGACAACGCCAAAGCCGAACAACTCGCGCTCGAAGCCGTGAAGAGCGCGACCAATCAGGTCCGCCATCTCGCCACCTACGTCCACATCCTCCATCAGAGCGGCAAAACACAACTGGCCCGCGACGCCTTCCAGAAACTTCGCGAACAGGCCGCGTTCGCCGATATCGATCTCCCGATGCTCACGCGCCTCGCACCACTCGCGAAGGAGCTTGGTCTTCCCGCCGATTGGCGGGCCAAACCCGCGCCCGCCGCCGATCTCGGTCCGCGCCCGCCACTCGATTCGCTCGGCCCCTTCCGCTGGCAGCCGATGCCCGCGCCCGAATGGTCGTTGGCTGATAATAAAGGCCGCACGTTTTCGCTCGCCCAATTCCGAGGCCGGCCAATCGTTCTCATCTTCTACCTCGGTGCCGGTTGCCCGCATTGCATCGAGCAGCTTAATGTCTTCGCGCCGGCGACGGATGACTTCTCCAAGCTCGGCATCACGCTCGTCGGCGTAAGCACTGACAGCGGTACTGGACTGAAAGCGACCTTCGACAAAACCACACTCGGCAGCGCGTTCCCATTCACGCTCCTCTCCGACGCCAGCCAGCGCGCCTTCAAAGCGTACCGTGCCTACGACGACTTCGAGCAGACGCCGTTGCACGGCATCTTCCTGATCGATGGCGAGGGCCGCGTGCGCTGGCAGGACATCAGCTACCAACCGTTTCAACAGGTGGACTTCCTGCTCGAAGAAGCCAAACGCCTCCTCTCGCTGGAAAAGCCCGCCGTGCGGCCGCCGACCGTCAAACCCGCCCCGCGCTTCGGCAAGCCCGGTTCGTAAAGTCGGCGACTGATCGCGCTTTTTCGCTGCGCGAAATCATCCGTTCAAACTCAGGCTCGACGGCTCGTGCCCTTTCGTCTTTCTTGAAGCTATGCAACCGCACGCCACGTTCCGCCTCTGTTTTCTAACTGTCCTATTTCTGCTCGCCGATTCGGCGGCGACATCGCAAACCGCCAAGCCGATTCCGCTGATGCAGGCCATGCCGCAGCCGCACGATCAAATCTCCTTCCAACGCGACGGACTCGAGATTGCCCGTTATCACTTCGCGCCCACGCTTCAGCGGCCGTTCGTCTTTCCGCTCATCGGCCCCAGCGGCCGACCGATCACGCGGATGGGCCATCCGCACGACCCCGTCGGTCACAGCCATCACAACTCCTGCTGGGTCTCGCACAACGATGTGAACGGCGTGAGCTTCTGGGCCGACCGCGGCACGAATACCGGTCGCATCCTCCATCAACGCATCGAACGACTCGATGACGGCGATGACGCAGCAGCCGTGCTTGCGTTGAATCATTGGGTGGATAAATCCGGCAAGGTGCTGCTCATCGAGCGCCGCCGCACGGCGATACAGCCTTTACCGAACGGCGAATCGTTGCTCGTCGTCGATGTGCAGCTCGAACCGCGCGAGAAGGAGGCGACGCTCGGCAAAACGCCCTTCGGCCTTTTCGCTGTGCGTGTGGCAAAGACGATGGGGATCAACGACGGCGGCGGCACCATCCGCAACTCCGCCGGCAATGTGGATGAGCAGGGCGAGAATGGCTGCTTCTGGAAACCGGCCAGGTGGTGCGATTACTCCGGGCCTGTCACCGCCAAAGCCACCGAAGGCGTCACGTTCTTCGACCATCCCGCGAATCCGAATCATCCGACCGTCTTCCACGTGCGCTCCGACGGATGGATGGGCTCTTCGCTCACGTTCGACGGGCCGCATGTCATCGCCGCTGGAAAGCCTCTTCAACTCCGCTACGGCATCTACGTCCACGCCGGCAAGCCGAGTGTGGCCGCGTTGAACCAGCGCTGGGAAACCTTCGCGAAGACCGCGCCGTTCGACTTCACCGTGAAGCGGAAGTGACGGGCGTTTTCACTTCAACTCGCGCAGAAAAATATTGGAGAAGACGATTGGCTCGCCCGCACTGCGCAGCTCAATCGAACCCCGCTTCGGCAGACCGGCCACGCGCCGCTTCTCGCCGGTGGGCTTGCCATCCTGCTCCACAGTCAGTTCATCGCCGCGACGTGTGATCTGCAGACGATGCCAGGTGCCGGCCTGCGCGCGATCCAATTTCACGAGCGCCAATCCGTTGGGCAACGAACCAAGCAGGGCAATCTCGCCCACGTCGGCGGGCTTCGCCGGATCCGGTTTAGCGGAAGAGAGCCAATCCAGAATCAGCACGAAATCGCCGAACTCCTTCTCGGTCGTGAGCGGCGGCGTGCCGGCCTTCGCATCGCACTCGAGCCGCCAATCACTCGCGCGCCAGTGCTCCTTCGCGGCGGCATCCGCACGCCAACCGGCGAGATCCACGCCGGTGTAAAGCGTGATAAAACCCTCCGCCAACTTCGCGGTCTGCTCGGGCGATGGATTCGAGGAGGGCAACTCTTTGATGCGGATGTTTCGGAAGTGGCACTCGCTCCCTTCGCTTTCGAGACAGAGATAACCTTTGCGCGGCGAACTCTCCTTGCCGACCGTCACTTCTTTACCATTCACGCTGAGGCGAACCTCGCCGTTGTTGGCGACGACGCGGTAGTGGTTCCACTCGGGCGCACTTTTCGAAAGATCCTCCGCAGGGAAACTGCGCCGACCGCTCTTCGCCACGCGGCCTGCGGGCGTCATCGTCGCGCCGTGAATCGGAAAGATGTCGCCGTGCGTGGTGAACCACTCGTTCTTGCCTTTAGCGGCGTAGCCGTTGTCGAGAATCTGCACCTCGATACCGCGCGCGAAGGGCGTGCCGCGCGCCGTCATCGGATCGCCCCAGATGAAAAGGCCGGCGTTGCCGCCGCTTTTCAGATGGCGCCACTCCAACTCGATGATGAAGTTCTCGTACATCCGTTCGGTGCGCATCACGCCGGTCGGTTTGCCGGTAGAAATGATTATTCCATCGCGCACGGTGAAGGTACCGGGCGCGACATTCACCGGCACCCAACCGGTGAGGTCTTTGCCGTTGAAAAGCGGAACAAGCCCTTCATCCGCGCCGCGCGCGAGCACCACCAGTGACAGTGAGAACGCGAACGCCAAGCGAAACCAACAGGGAGTTTTCATGGATTGCATAAATTCAACGACGCCGGCCGCAGCCGTTCGCTTCGCTTACTTCTGCGCTTCGCTCGCAGCCGTCAGCGTCGGCTTGTAGAGCGGCAGATAACGATAATAGACCTCGAGCGAAAGCGTGGCGAGAGCGGTGGTGATGAAGCGGCCGTAGGTTTCCTTGCGATCGCCCTCGGCGTCCCAGCTTCCCGAGAGTTGGCCGTCGCGCCGCTGCGCCTTCAGGAAGATCGGCCGCATCCGTCCGTTCCATTCCTCCCACACCGCGCCCTGATGCTGATAAAGCGCGAGGCAGCCGTAATACCAGTAGTAATAATTCACCTCGCGCAGGCTGGGCAATTGCTCGCGCATATAAACGAGCGTCTCCGCCGTGCGCGCGTCGCCCGTTCCCTGCCCCAGCAGCAGCCGCGAGAAAAGCGCCTGCGCCGTCATCGTCGGCTTCGGTTCCGGATCCGACGAGCGATAGCCGTAAAGCCCGCCATGCCGGCCGCGACCGAGCGATTCGATAAACTTCCCCGCGCCCGTGAACGCCGAACTCGGCACTTCCACGCCCGCGAGCGACGCGCTCTTCAGCGCCATGATTTGCCAGCCCGTCACCGAGAGATCGCCCTTCTCCTGCGGATCGCGCGCCCACGGCTTGTAACGCCAGCCGCCGGTTGTTTTGTTCTGCGCCGTCACGATGAACGACACCGCTTTGCGCACCGGCTCTTGCAGTCGTGGATCTTTCGTGAGGTTGAACGCCTCGGCCAACGCCATCGTGACGATCGCCTGATCGTACAAATCGCCGTCGCCGCGCACATCGCCCTCCGCCTTCGACTGCTTCAAAAGCCACGACATCGCGCGCTCAAGCGTCTCTTGATACGGCCCCGGTTCGGTGTGCTTCGCGCCGTAGCCCATGAAGCAGAGCATCGCCAGCGCCGTCGCCGACGAGTGATGCCCCTGCCCGCCGCGCGTCCAATGGCCGTCGCGCTCCTGCGTGCGCTTGAACCATTCCAATGCCCGCCGCACCGCCGCCTCCGTCTCATCGTTGCCGCCGAGTTGCTCGAGCAATCCCGCGCGCATCTCCGGCGAGCGCAGCGCGAGCGGGTTCTTCGTGTCGATCAAAGACGAGACCGCCGGACGCACCGGCACGGCCATATCCATCAACCGCGTCGCGGCAGAAGTCGGCAGCTCCGACGGACGCGATAGTTGAACGCTCTCGACCTTGGCTGACGGCTGCAACACCGAGCGCAGCGGTGCCAAATCCATCGGTGCCTTCGCGATCAACGACACCGGCCGTTCGACTTTCGTCACAATCGGTGCGGCCTTCATCGACGCGATGGGTGCAGAGGGACGGGCTTCGGGAACGGACGTCGGCTTCGGCGTGGCGGCAATGTTCGCCGGGCGCGTCTCTAACTTCACATCCGCTTCGCCGAACTTGGGTGCTGCGGATGGTTGTCCAAAATTCACCCCGCCCAAACCGCGGCCGCCATCGCTCGTGCCGGAACCGAACTCCACTTTCTGCGCTGCAGCGAAGGAACCAAACTTGCTCGCGCCACCGCTGGTTCCACCCGGACCGCCCAGTCGCGCCGGACCGCTGCCGCTTTCGCCACTACCAGCGCCACTCGCGCGGCTCACGCCCACCTTGCTCGAGGCGCGTCCCACGTCTGAGCCTCTGCCGGCCGCGCCCGCGGCGGGAGACGCCATCTCCGCCCGGAAACCGCCGCCACCGGTCATCGCAAATTGAGGCGTCCCACCCAACGCACCCGAAGCTCCCGCCGCGCCCAAACTTTCGCCACCGCCCGAACCACCACCGGTCGCCGGACCAAACGCGCCTACCGCCGAAGAACCCGTGCCGCGACCCGCACCGCTCTTGCCGCCAGTCCCCGTGCCACTGCCCATCGCCGCCCGTCCCGGCGGAGTTGAACCGCCGTTACCCGACCCATTACCCGAACCCGAGCGCGACACATCCATCCGACTTGAAGCGCCCGCAAGACCCGAACCTGAGCGTGCGTCCGCAGCACCACCGCCGAGTCGTCCTGCTTCCATTTGCATTCCGCCACCGGTACTACCACTCGCAGAACCGCCGCCGGCAATCGATGAAAGCGAACCGGCAGAACTCGCCGAACCCAAACCACCGCCCGAACCGCCGCCGCCGCTCACAGGCCCGAACGAGCCGACTGCCGAAGATCCGCTGCCCTGCCCTGCACCGGAGGGGCCGCCTGCCAATGCTCCGTTGCCCATCGCCGCGCGACCCGGCGCGGTTGAACCGCCGTTGCTCGAGCCATTGCCCGAACCCGACCGCGACACATCCATGCGACTTGAAGCGCCCGCAAGACCCGAACCCGATCGCGCGCCCGACGCACCACCGCCGAGTCGGCCGGCTTCCATTTGCATTCCGCCGGCGGCACTGCCACCAGCAGCACCGTTGCCGGTGGATGAAGAAAGTGAACTGGCGGAATTCGCCGCCGCCAAACCTTCACCACCGCCACCGCTGTTGCCGCTACTCACGGGGCCAAATGAACCGACCGCTGAAGAACCGCGCGCTGCGCCCGCTGCACCTGATGCGCCACCGGCCAGAGCGCCGTTGCCCATCGCCGCGCGGCCTGGCGTGGCAGAACTATTTCCACTCGCGCCCGCGCTCCCCGCTGCGCGCGCGACATCCATCCGACTGGAGGCGCTGGCCATTCCTGCACCCGACGTCGCACCGGTCGCGCTGCCGCCGAGTCGGCCCGCTTCCATCTGCATCGCTGATGATGCCGCGCCGCTGGCATTGCCGCCGGCCATTGCCGCCATCGCACCGGCCGCACTGGCTGCGCTCAAACTCTCGCTCCGCGTTGCGCTGTCACTCGTCGCTCCGAACGAGCCGACGGCGGAACCAGCCGCGCTGCGTGCCGTGGCCGCGCGCGTGGGCGAGCTCGCGCTCATCTCGGCGCGCGTGGAAGTTGCGCCGCTGGCATTCGCTTCGCCGCGCGCGGTGTCCATCCGGCTGGAAGGATTCTGCATCGTCGGGCCAGATGCGCTGGCGGCCACGGGCCGGGCCGATTCCATTTGCACACCGGTGGTGGAAGGGGTGTTCGCGGACATCGCCGACAAAGCGCTGGCCGCACCAGCGGCACTGGCTGCGGGGAGCGATGCCGATGCGGAGGTGGACTCGCCGGTCGCGCCCGATGATTCCGCCGTGGCGACCTGCACCATCCGCGAAGCCGAGGTGCCGGGACGCTGCACGCGCACGTTCATCGCGGGCCGCGCCATCTCGGGCGTGACCTGTTGCACCGCCATCCGACTCGGCGCGGTGAGGTCGAGCGACGGACGGACCATCTCGGGACGCGGCACACTCGTGTCGGCGCGGGCTTCGAGTGAACCGCTCATCTGCGCGGCCTGCGGAGCGAGCGTGGTGGAACTCGCGGTCTCCAATCGGCCGTTCTCTGTCGGAGAACTCTCGGAGACCGTGAACGACGCTGACGGCGCCGTGCGACCCGTCGCGCCGCCGGTCATCACGTTGCCGTTGCGCATCGGCGAACCACCGCCGCCGCCCGATTGTCCGGCGGCTCTGGCAACGGACATTCCCGCGGCCGCGCGGGGTAGATTGGAAACCTGTTCGCGCAACGCCTGCAACAGACGCGGGTCGGCTTCGCCCCCACCGCCTTCGCCCTGACCGTCGAGGCTCGCGAGATCAATCGGCACGAGGTTCGACTCGGCGGAGACTTCGATCACGGAACGTTTCACAGCGTTTGAAACCACCCACGCGGTGAAGAAGAAGCCCGCCAACAAATGGAGGATGATTGAGCCGATGAGGCAGCGCTGAATGATGTTCAGCTTGCGCCGTTCGCTCTCGGTGGCAAGCTTGCGGGCGATGTGGATGAGCCCGATCAGCGAGAGGAGCAGCAGGAGCACGGACCACTTGTACTGCACGAGCGTGTGCAGCACGGCCTCGATCTTGTCCGACGCCACGGAAGGGAGTGGAGCGGCGGAAACTGCGGCGGGAACGGATGGCTCTGCACTCGAAAGCAATCCAACCCACGCAACGAAACCGAGCGCCACAAGCCAACGACGTCCCTTCCGCGCGGGGCGCGGCGACGGAACATTGCAGTTGTGGCGTGTCGGCATCAGATCATTCAGCGCAGCCGCTCCTTCGCGATTTGCGCGGCGTCGGTGTCGGGATAGCGTTGTGCGACTTCCTTGAAACGCTCCAGCGCGCCGGGGCGGTCGCCCTTTCGCTCGAGCACGTTGCCGATGCGCAGCAGCGCACGCGCGCTCCACTCGGGGTAGCCGTAACCGATTTCAACTTTGATAAACGCGCGGATGGCGTCGTCGTTTTTCTTCTGCGCGAAAAGACATTCGCCCGTCTGGAACTGCGCGCGCGCGGCGAGATCATCGCGCTCGCCACTGGTGATTACTGATTCGTAAAGCGGGAGCGCCTCGGTGAACTTCTGCTGGTTCTCGCGCGACCAACCGAGCCCGAGCTTCGCTCGGCGAACGAGATCGTGCTTCGGAAACTTCTCGGTGAAGCTCTCGTACGTCTTCTCCGCGTCGGCCCACTGAGTGAGCAACGCCTGACACTCGCCGGTGCGGAGCATCGCCTGTTCTTTCACCTCCGCGCCACCAGCATCAGCGAGTGATTTCTGGAAGTGAGCGAGCGCGGCCTTGTACGCCTTGAGCTTGAGTTGCGATTCACCGGCTTGATACGAAGCCACGGCAATCAACTCGGGCGGCGCGTCCTTAAGCACGGTCTCGTAAGATTTCGCGGCCGCGGTGAAGTCGCCTTTGTCGAACTGACACCACGCAAGACGATACTGCGCGCGACTGCGCAGGCCGGCGTCCTTCGTGTCGGCGAGCAGACGCGTGAGTCGCTTGATGGTGCCGTCCACGTTCTTCGCCTCGTATTCCAACTCGGCCAACTCGAACGCAGCCGGACCGGCCAGCGGGCTTTGCGCGAACTTGCTGAGCAGCGCCTCGTATTCCTTCGCGGCAGCGGCGTTACGGCCCGCGCCCTTCTCCGCCCACGCCGCTTCGTAGAATGCGCGGTCGCGCAGCGGGGATTTCTCCATCGACGCGACCTTGTGGAATTGCTCGAGCGCCGGCGCCCACTGGCGCTGCTTCGCGAAGACGCTGCCGAGATGGAACGCGGCTTGGTCGATCTTCGCGTCGTTCGGATTCTCCTTCATGAACTTCGCGAGCGCGGCCTGCGCGGCGGTGGCGGAACCGGCGTCATTCCGCCGCGCGAGAAGCACGGCGAGCTGCAGTCGCGCATCGGACGCAGCCGAGTGACCGACGAACTTGTCCGCCACGATGCCGAACTGCTTCACCGCTTCGTCCTCGTTCTTCTCACCGAGCGCGGTCCACGCGAGATAATACTCCGCCCAGCCGTGGTAATACTGCGCCGCAGCCGCGGGCGTGGCCGGCGCCTTCGATCCATTCAACCCCACGAGCACGCGCGCGCCCGAACCTTGCTCAGGAGCACCTCTCGGTGCCGTGCGGGGCGCAGCAATCGCGGACGCAACCTGCGAGAGCGCTTTGCGAGCGCCGACGAGATCGTTCGCGTCCAGACGCAACCGGCCGATTTCGACAAGCGCGTGCGGCAGATGCGCGCTGGCCGGATGTTCACGCGCGAGACGGTCGAGTGCGGCGGCGGACTTCTCGCGCGCACCATTCCGGTCGTGCGCCAAAGCGATCTTGAGCAACGCCGTATCCGCGTCCGGATCTTTCGGCTCCGAGGCCACGAAACGATTCAGCGCACCGATCGCATCGGCCCATTTCTCCTGCTGGAAAAGGCAATCGCCGAGGAGGAACTCCACCTGCGCGAAGAGCGGCTCGGTCTTCTTCGATTTGGTGAGCGGCTCCAACTCCTTCACCGCATCGGCCCATTTCTGCTGCTGATAGAGAGACTGCCCCACGCGGAGTTGCGCGGCGGCACGCTGCGGACTGGTGACGTGCGCGACGATGAACTTGCGATAAGCCGGCAGCGCCGTGTCGAACTTCTCTTGGAAGAAAAGGTTCTCCGCTTGAAGAAAGGCGATCTCGGCCGTCGCGGGCGAATCGCCATTCTTCGCGAGAAATTCGCTGCAAAGAGCGTGGCTGGCGGCGAACTGTCCAGCGCGATGCAAGCAGAGCGCGTGCAACCGGAGCGCATCAATTGCTTGCGGGAACTCGGGGAACTCGTCGGTGATCCGCGCGAAGGACTTGGCCGCATCGGCAAATTTCCCAGCACCGAGCAACGCGTTGCCGTGGTCGAAGAGTAGGTCGGACAGCAACGGATCTTTCGAGTGACGCACCACCGCCTTCCCGAGAACGTCCGAAGCCTCGGCGTATTTCTGCTGACGCGAGAACGCGCGCGCCTGCCAAAGCGCGATGTCCCCACTGGCGGCGGGCTCAGCGGCGAGCTCCGCCAGCGTGGTCTCGGCGGACTTGAAGTCGCGGTTCTCAAGCTGGGCGCGGCCGAGATAAATTGCAGCGGACTTGGCGGAAGAATGATTCTTGTGCTTCGCGCGCAACTCGGCGAAGTCGGCTGCAGCCGCAGCGAATTTCTTCTGCTGGAACCGGACGAAACCGAGTCGGAAGAGCGCGTCAGCGGTAAACTGTCCGTCGAGTTTGCGCGTAGCATCATACTGCGTCTCCGCGCCCGCGAGGTCGCCCAGCTCGCGTTTGCATTCGGCGAGCAAGAAGATCGACTGCTGCGCGAAGGGGAGGTTTTTCGCCTCAGTCACCAGCTCGCCGAGTAGTCCAGCGGCTTCCTTGTATTGCTTCAACTCGTAGCGGGCAACGGCGCCCTGAAACTTCGCGCGCGGCGTGTAGGCAGCCTTCCCCTTCGCCAGCTCATCGCCGCGAGTGATGACCTCTTTCCATTTCTGCTGCTGGAAAAGCGCCTCGACGAGACCGGCCACCGCGTTGTCGCGCAGCACAGCCTTCTCCTGCTTGAGCGCTTTCGTGAAAGCTTCCTCCGCTTTCGCGGCTTTGTTCAGCATCAGCAGCGACTGACCCCACACGAGATGCACCTGCTCCGGCTCGGGCGACTTCGAGCTCGACGCGAGGTCGGCCAGCACCGGTTCGGCCTCGGCGTGACGGCCGAGGTTGAAGAGGCTCAACGCCAAACCGAGCTTCGCGTGCGGCGCCTTCTCGTGCCGAGGATGTTTGGTGAGGAAGCTTTTGTAGTCGCCCGCGGCCAATTCGTAGAGCTTGCGATTGTAGAGGCCGTTGGCGCTGAAATAGAGCTCGAGGGCGGGGTCATTATTCTGCTGCGCGAAAACCACCGGCGCGAAGTGCGCCGCGTTCAACAGAGCGAACAGTGCGGCCAATGCCAAGCCGTGGCGAAACAAACGAATCATCATAGCAATAAGACCTCCCAAACCGGCTGAAAAACGCGTTGGGTTGCTGCGCATCATATCGACCCAAAAGCTACATCCTATTTCTCGCCCAGTTCGACCCCGACCGCAATCAAATATTCAGCGACAACAGCACGTTTCTTCAACGCGCTTTCCGTGCCGCAATCACGCTGCGGTCCGCGGCCGTCGACGCAAAGGTCACTTCGGCGAAGCCGGCCTGCAGCAACCACGCCTCCAGTTCAGCCACTGAATAGCAGCGGCCTTCCGTCACGGCCATCAGAATGGCCGAGTAACTGGCGACTGGCAGCGGTCCGGTTTTCTCCGCGTTCAAATGCATGTCGTGAATGAGCAACCGTCCGCCCACCGGCAGCGCGGCGTGCGATTTGGCGAGGAGAGATCGCACCGTCGGCGCATCCCAATCGTGCAGCACGTTCGAGTAAAGATGGGCGTCAAACCCGTCCGGCAACGGTCCGGCGAAGAAATCTCCTGTCACCACCTCGACGCGGTCGGCCAGGCCGCGCTCGGCGATTTTCGCGCGCGCGATCGCGTCCACCGGCGCGCGTTCCAGCACCGCTGCGCGCAGATGCGTGTGCCGCGCCACAAGCGCGCAGGCGTAAATGCCCGAGCCTCCGCCGATGTCGAGCAGTCGTTGGCTGCCGCTCAAATCCACCTGCCGCGCGAGTCCTTGGCCGAGATAAACGCCGCGGCAATCCATCGCCGCCGTGAAGCCGCGCGCGAACTCCTCGCCTTCCATCGCCTTCGCCCACTCGCGCTCGTCCTTGTAACTACCCCAGTTCGCGGGTTTATCGGTGCGCAGGATGGTGACGAAATCGCGGCAAACTGGACGTTCCTTGAGCGAACCGAAATACGGCCCGAGATTCCATTGCGAACCGGCAACGAGATGTTCGCGCGCCAATACCGAAACGTGAAACACGCCGGCGCGTTTCTCTACAAGCCCCATCGCGCAGAAAAGCGTGAGCATCACGTCCACCGGCCGTTGGTGAAAACTGAACGCGCGGCAGATCGTAGCGATGTCAGACGGATTTTTGTCGAGCCACGTGAAGAAATCGAGATGCGCCACCGCCGCACCCAGCAGATCGGTGGCGTAAATGCCGTCGCGCTGGCGGAAGATCGGCAGCGGGTCGGTCTCGGGCGCCCGCGTGAGATCGGTGAGATCCATCATTTCCCGAACTCCCCCGCCGCTGCCGGCAGTTCGCGCCGGATCTCTTCCACGCGATAACCAAAGCCCGCGCCGCGAAGCGTGCCGAGATCCACACAGCCATCGCGCCGCGCGTACAGGCCCGGATGCACCTGCGCTTCGGCAGTCGAGGCTTCCGGATAAAACTGCATCGCGTTCGTCTCCACGCCTTGAATCGTGCCAGTGTGCGCCGCAAGCAGGCAGTGCGGAATTTGCGCCAGCATCGGGTTCGTAAGATCCTGCACCATCAGCGTCATCCCGTGCGCCTTCGCCCAGCAGGCCGAGAGCAGCGCGCCCGTCTGCGTCTTGCACGTCTTGAGCGCCACGCCGGTCCAGCCCAGCTCGCGCCCAAGCCGCACGTGTTCCCAATCGTGCGCGCTTTCATCGAGGAAAAGCGGCTTGCGCGCGGCGACGCTGCGCACATCGATGCGGTGCTTCTCCAGCTCGTAAGGAAACGGCTGCTCGACGTAGAGCAACATGCCGTACAGGCGCGGATGCTCGTCGCGCAGGCGATCGAGAATCTCGTTCACATACGCCGGCTCCATGACGGTGCAGTTGAAATCAGCAGTCAACCATTCCACTCCGTGAGCCACGGCGATCGCGCCGATCTTCACCGTGCGCGCAAAATCCCACGCCGTGTCGTTGCCGCGCAGTTTGATTTTGAGACACTTCAATCCGTCGCGCCGGATCCAGTCCGCGAGCAGCACGGGATACCCATCCTTCGGCTCCGTGCCTTTCAATTCCGATTCATCCAGCGGATCGAGTCCGCCGACCAAATGCCACGCGCGCAACCGCTGCGGTGCAGGCGAGACGAAGAAGTCGCTCGGAAACTTGCCGGCAAATGAAACATCGGTGCCAACGGGCGAAAGAAAATCCGCGAGCGAGCGGCTCATCCATTCCGAGCCGTACAACTCGTAAACGCGCCGGCCGTGCAAGTTGCCGTAGGCGTCGTGCACCGCGAGATCGAGCACGGAGCAACAAACCAGCGCCGCCAGCCACGGCATCGGTTCGCGACCGGCGCGCGCGGCGTTCGCCTCGGCGAGCAACTGCGGCAGCGCGTGCTTCTGGAAATCGTGGCCGAGTTCGATCGGATGACCGCTCGCGGCGAACTCTGTCCACGCACGCGCAAGCATCAGCGTAAAATCTTTCAACGCCGTGTGGCGTTCCTCGTATGGCAACGCGCTCGGCCAGACCCACGTCACGGAGAGCGGCGTCTCGCCCCAACCTTCGGCAGTGCGACCGCTCGCATCCGCGACGCGGACGCGGGCACGGGCGCAGGTGACGTATGTGACCGTCTCCGGCCCGAACTTCAGCGGCATGCGCGTGTGGACCGGTAGGAAATGGAGCGCGCTGGAAATGCAGCGGATGTCGGCGGGCTTGGACATGAAGGGAAAAACGGACGGCGGAGAACGTGACTTACTTTTGCTTCGGTGCCTTTTCCGAACTCTCCAGTTTCCCCTGCTCTTTCTCCTTCGGCACAACCGCTTTTTCTTTCGGCGCAGCGACCGCGCCCTTCGGCGTCACGACCGGTTCCTTCTGCATATAATCAGCGTGAACGCGCGCGACGTCGCCCATGTAGCCGAACTTCTCCGACTTCTCAGCCGCACGGCGCAGATAAGGCAGCGCGAGGTCCGTCTTGCCGGTCACGTCGTAGTAAAGGCCGAGATAAAGATGCGCGTTGAAGAGCCGGTACTCGAGTTCGGCGGGCGGCGGATTGCCGGCCTTGGCGGCGGCCATCACCTCGCTCGGCTTCAGTTTGCCGGCGAAAAGTTTATGCACCTCCATCATCGGCACGCGCTTGTCGCCCTCGATGGGGATGATTTTCTCGCGCGCCTTCTCGAGACCGTCCTTGCGTGCCACGCAGAGAAAATGCCAGACAGCGTTCTCCACGTCGTTGTGGTTCACCGTCTGATGCCAATCAAACTGCTTGCGACCCTCCTCGTAACGCTTGGCGTAATAGTAGGAGATGCCGCGCTGCCAATGGTGAGGCTCCTGCTTCGGTTGAAACCGGATGTACGTGTCGAAGTCGGCGACGGATTCCTTGAAGCGTCCCAGCTTGAACTGGCAACCACCGCGCATCTGATAAACCTCGGCCTGCGATGGATCGATCCGCAGCGCGAGGCTGAGATCCTGCACCGCCTCGTCGTTCATCCGCAGCGCCTCATGCAACTGGCCACGGAAATGGTAGCCGTAAAAATTCTGCGGCGATGCGGTGACGGCCTTCGTCGCAAAGGTGATCGCCTCCTTGTTCTTCCCGTTGCGGAACGATTCGCGCGACTGGCGCATGAAAACCTCCTGCTCGGCTGTCGGCGGTGGAGTCTGCGGTTTCGCGGGCACCGCGGACGGCGGCGGTTGAGCTCCGAAAACGAGGCCGGCGGCGCAAGCGAATCCAGTGAGGAAAAAGTTTTGTGTCATCGCTCGTGGATTCTACGGAGTTTTGTCCGCGCCTCAACCAATTCTTGTTCGTTTTATTCACAGCACGGCACCGCGCTCACGCAACGGCCGCTTTACTTTGTCGCGCGCCGTACTAGCCTCTTTGCGTGATTCACTCTCGGAAAACATTGGCGCTGCTCCTGACTGCCGTGATGGCTGCGACGACCTCTCTCTCCGCCGCGCCTGCGCTGGATCAAATCGAGTTCTTCGAGAAACGCATCCGTCCACTTCTCGCCGAGCGCTGCTACGAATGCCACGGCGAGCAGAAGCAAAAGGGCGGTCTGCGGATCGATTCGCGCGACGGTTGGGTGAAAGGCGGAGAGAGCGGCACGGCTGTTCGCCCCGGCAAACCGGACGAAAGCCTGCTCATCCGCGCCGTGCGTTATACGGACAAGGAATTGCAGATGCCGCCGAAAAACCAGCGGCTCGCGCCCCAACAAATCGCCGACCTCGAGACATGGATTCGCACGGGCGCGATCGACCCGCGCACCAACGCTCCGTCTGCTACCATCTCTCCGTCCGCAGTCACGCTTCCCTTCGACCTCGCGACCGAGCGCAAGAAATGGGCCTTCGCGAAGCCGACCAATCCGCCGACGCCGTCGGTGAAGGATACGTCGTGGCCCAAGTCGCCCATCGACCGTTTCATTCTCGCGAAGCTCGAGGCGAACCGTCTCCGCCCCGCGCCGACGGCCGACAAACGCACGCTGTTGCGGCGCGTCACGGTCGATCTGACTGGCCTGCCGCCGACGCCCGCGGAGACCGCGAGTTTCCTCGCGGACAGTTCGCCCACCGCATTCGCCAAGGTTGTGGATCGTCTACTCGCCAGCCCGCGTTACGGTGAACGCTGGGCGCGGCATTGGCTCGATGTGGTGCGCTACGCCGACTCGCTCGATGCGCGCAGCCTCGGCAAGGACGGCGATATTCTCGACGCGTGGCGTTATCGCGATTGGGTTGTGGACGCTCTCAACCGCGACCTGCCTTACGACGAATTCATCCGTCAGCAAATCGCTGGTGACATCCTCGCCGCACAAACCAACGCGCCCTTCGACGCAGGCAAAATCATCGCGACCAGCCTTTACGCCATCGGCAGTTGGGGCAACGGTGACTCGGACAAGAAGAAGGTTTACACCGACATCGTGGATGACCAGATCGACGTGACCGGCCGCGCGTTCCTCGGCCTCACCGTCGCCTGCGCGCGCTGCCACGACCACAAGTTCGACCCCATCACGCAGCGCGACTATTACGGCCTCGCGGGATTTTTCTTCAGCAGCCGCATCCTCGCAAAGTTCAACGCGCCCACCGCGGGCGAAAATATCATGCGCATCCCGATCGCGCCGCCCACCGAGCAAGCCACGCGCGATGCATTGCAGCAACGGATTGCGGCTATCGATGCGAAAATCGCCGGTGGGTTGGTGCCGTTCACCGTGGTCCAGCGTGATGTCCAAAACAAACCCGGCCTCCACTCATGGTCGCCGAAGGATGCGCCCAATCCTTCCCTCGTCATCAACACCACCACGAACGCCGTCGCCTTCATCACCATCAAGCTTCCCGCGCGCGCCATCGCGCTGCATCCCGGCCCGAAAACGCCCGTCACCGCCGCGTGGCGCAGTCCGCTCGCCGGCCGCGTGCGCGTGAGCGCGAAGCTCATCGACGTGGATCCAACCTGTGGTAACGGCGTCACGTGGTCTGTGCGGCACGCCGGCAAAACGCTCTCTGAAGGCGCGATGGACAACGGCAAAAATGTCGAGTTCACGGAACAGGAAGTGACCGTCGCGGAAGGCGACCTGCTGCAGCTCATCATCGGCCCGCGCAACGATTACTCGTGCGACTCGACGCAGGTGGAGTTCCGAATCAAAGCCGCAGATGGACGCGCATGGTCACTGCACGAAGCGCTTATCAACGGCGCCAAACAGGGGCAGGACAATCTCTGGTGGATTTGCGCCGGTGAAGGCGCGCAGCTCGCGAATGACAAGCCCGATCTCGCCGCGCTCGAAGCGGAGCGCAAACGCCTCACCTCCGAATTGAAGCCGCCGGCGATGACGCACGGTTTTCAGGAAGGCGGAATTCCCAAGACGGAATACGAAGGGTTTAATGACGTTCGCTTGCACGGCCGCGGCCGCTACGACCGGCTCGGCGACGTCGTGCCACGCGCCTTCCCCGTGGTGCTCGCCACCACGCAGCCGCGGATCGCGAGCGGCAGCGGTCGGCTAGATTTAGCGCGATGGATTTCCAGCGCGGAGAACCCGCTCACCGCGCGCGTGATGATGAACCGCCTCTGGCAACATCACTTCGGCGAAGGCCTCGTCCGCACAGCGAATAATTTCGGCAAGCTCGGCGAGACTCCCACGCACCCGGAGTTGCTCGACTGGCTCGCGAGCCGTTTCACCGAGTCCGGCTGGAGCCTCAAAGCGATGCACCGACTCATGGTGAACTCGGCCGCCTACCAGCAAAGCTCCGGCTCTTCGTTGACGGCGCGAAGCGATCCCGATAACCGGCTCTTCGGCCGACAGAATCGGCAACGGCTGGATGCCGAAGCGTTGCGTGATTCGCTGGTCGCCGCCGCTGGCGCGCTGGATTTCACTCTCGGCGGACCTTCCTTTCGCGAATTGGAGACCCCGCGGCGCACGTTGTATCTGATGACTGCTCGTTCCGATCGCAGCAATTATCGCACATTGTTTGATGCAGCCGATCCCGACTCAATCGTCGAGAAACGCACCGAATCCACCGTCGCTCCGCAGGCACTCTTTCTTCTCAACCATCCATTCGCGCAGGCGCAGGCGAAAGCACTCGCCCGACGCGCAGCGAAGGAAGCGCCCGCCGAAACCACCGCGCAAATCGGCTGGCTCTATCAAACCCTCTACGGCCGGCCGCCGCTCGGAAAGGAGACCGCGCTCGGCATCGCCTCACTCGCGCCCGAGACCGGCGGCACTGTGGAGGATCGGCTGGACCGCTATTGCCACGCTCTGCTCTGCGCGAATGAATTCATTTACGTGGACTGAAACCGAACCTCTGTTGCGATGAATAATCCTTTCGACAATACGCTGAACCGCCGACAAATGCTCGGCCACTTCGCCAACGGCTTCGGCATGCTCGGCCTCGCGCAGTTGCTATCCGACGACTTCGCCAGCCGCGCGCTCGCAGCCCCTTCATCAAACCCGCTCACTGTCCGCCCGCCGCACTTCGCGCCGAAAGCCAAGCGCGTCATCTTCCTTTTCATGTCCGGCGGGCCGTCGCACGTGGACACGTTCGATCCCAAACCGAAGCTCGCCGAACTCAACGGTAAGCCGCTCCCGATCGAGAGACCGAAGCTCGAGCGCACGCGGACGGGCAATCTCTTCGCCTCGCCGTACACGTTCAAAAAGCACGGGCAAAGTGGCACCGAGATAAGCGAACTTCTGCCGCACCTCTCCGGCTGCGCGGACGACATCTGCGTGATCCGCTCGATGGTCGCGGACAACATCAACCACAACGGCGCGTGCCTGCAGATGAACACCGGTGAGCAGGCCTTCTCGCGTCCGAGCCTCGGCTCGTGGTTGCTCTACGGCCTCGGCAGCGAGAATCAAAATCTGCCCGGCTTCGTCGTCATCAGCCCTGCGCAGCCCGCACAAGGCGCGCCGCTCTGGAACTCGAGTTTTCTGCCCGCGGCTTATCAAGGCACACTCGTCACCGACCTCAAAAAACCAATCGCCAACCTCGCCGGCGGTTCGTCCGAAGCACAGCGGCGAAAACTCGATTTGATGCAGGAGCTGAACCGTCTTCACGCCGCGCAGCGCGAGGAAGACTCGCGGCTCTCGTCGCGCATCGAGTCGTTCGAGCTCGCCTTCCGGATGCAGCGCGAAGCGCCCGAGGCCTTCGACACTGGGCTCGAATCCCCGGAGACGCGGAAGCTGTACGGCCTCGACGAGCCGACGACGGAGATTTTCGGCAAGCAATGTCTGATGGCGCGGCGACTCGTCGAGCGCGGCGTGCGGATGGTGCAGGTTTATCACACGCAGACGAACAAACGCTCGAGCTGCCAACTCTGGGATCAGCACGGAAATCTGCGCGTGGAATTGCCAGCCAACTGCGCTTCCGTGGATAAACCAATCGCTGGGTTGCTGAAGGATCTGAAGGCGCGCGGCCTGCTGAAGGACACACTCGTCGTGTGGGGCGGCGAGTTCGGCCGCACTCCGACGGCCGAAGGCAACAACGGCCGCGAGCATCATCCGTTCGGCTTCACGATGTGGATGGCGGGCGGCGGCGCGAAAGGCGGACACGTCCACGGCGCGACGGACGACTTCGGCTGGCACGCTGCGCAAGACCGCGTCCACGTACACGATCTGCACGCCACGATTCTGCATCTGCTCGGCCTCAACCACGAGCGACTCACCTACCGTCACGGCGGGCGGGATTACCGCCTCACCGACGTGCACGGCAAACTCGTCCGCGAACTGCTCGCGTGACGTGAGTCGACGTTTCTTTGCTGACAACACGTCGCGCCACGACTAACAACTTCGCCCCGTGCTCGGCGCCGTTCTTGCCACCCTCCTGTTCTCCTGCTCCGCCGTCTCCGGCCGCCAACTCGTCAAGTGGCTGCCCGGCACGGAGGTTAATTTCTGGCGGCTCACGCTAGCGACTCTCTTGCTCGGCGCGTGGGCGCACACGATGGGCGGCGGCTTGGGCGGCGGCGCGTTGGCGATCTTCCTCATCAGCGGCGCTATCGGGTTCGGCCTCGGCGACATCGCGCTCTTCCAGACTTATCCGCGCCTCGGCACGCGATTAACGATCATGATGGTGAACTGTCTTGCCCCGCCGTTCGCGGCTTTGACGGAATGGCTCTGGCTCGGCAACCGCCTCAGCGTGGCCGAAATCGCCTGCGGCGCCGCCATTCTCGGCGGCGTGGGAATGGCGCTCGCGCCGGGCGAGAACGCGCACCTCGACCGCCGCACGCTCACGGCCGGCATCGCTTTCGGCACGCTAGCTGGGCTCGGTCAAGGTCTCGGCGCAGTAATCAGCCGCAAAGCTTACGCCGTCGCCGAAGCCGCAGGCGAACCGGTGGACGGCATCACCGCCGCCTACCAACGCGTTCTCGGCGGACTTTTCATCACCGCGTTGTTCCTGCTTTTCCTGCAGCGCAAAAAAATCTTTGGCGCAAAAGAAGAACCCGTTTCAACCACGCCCACGTTGACGACAAAAGAAAGATGGCGCGCGGCCGGTCCGTGGCTCGCGTTCAACGCGCTCGTCGGCCCGACGCTCGGCGTGAGCTGTTACCAGTGGGCGCTGCTCACCAAAGGCACCGGCGTGGTACTGCCCATCGTCGCCATCACGCCGCTCATCGTGATCCCCTTCGCCATCTGGATGGGCGAGGAACGCCCGAGTCGGCGCGCGCTGGCCGGCGGCGCGGTCGCCGTGGCCGGCGCGGTCGCGCTGGTGCTCGTGAGCCGCTGACACGCAAATGTTCACGAAGCGAAGTTGACAGCGTGGCATGAAACTGGTTTCTGTAGCCATCGCACGATGCAATTGGACGCTAAAGCCAATTACTCCTTCCGCCGCGAATAAAACCTTCGCGGTTCGCCGCATTTTCCTTTTCTCACTACCGCCGACTAAGTCATTTATTTTTCAATGAGCGTTGTTTTTAAAACCATCCCCGGAGCCATCGTCGCTCCGAAAGGATTCCTCACCGCCGGCGTCTTCTGCGACATCAAGCGGCTCGGCACCGGCAAAGGTTCCGCCAAAGGCAAAAAACGCGACCTCGCACTGATCGTCTCCGAGATGCCTGCGACCGTGGCGGGGATGTTCACCACGAACCAGATTTGCGCCGCGCCGGTGAAGGTCTGCGCTGAACGCGTGAAGGCCGGTATCGCGCAGGCCATCGTCGTCAACTCCGGCAACGCCAACGCCTGCACCGGCAAACAGGGAATGAAGGACGCGCTCGCGATGAGCGACCTCGTCGCAAAACAATTCCACCTGCCGGCCGAGCACGTCTTCGTCGCCTCCACCGGCCGCATCGGCGTGACCATGCCGATGGCGAACGTGAAGAGCGGCATCCTCGATTGCGCCGGACTTTTGGGCGACGCGCCCGAGCACGCCACCGAGACCGCCGAGGCGATCATGACCAGCGACACGCGGCCAAAGCAGGTCGCGGTTGAATTCAAACTGGGCGGCAAGACCGTTCGCATCGGCGGCATTTGCAAAGGTGCCGGCATGATTCAACCCGGCATGAGCGCCACTGGTTCGCGCCCCGCCGCCGCACCCCACGGCGGGCTTCACGCCACGATGCTTTGCTTCATCACCACCGACGCCGCCATCGAATCAAAGGCGCTGCACGTCGCACTAGAAGAAGCCGTCGCCCACAGTTTCAATCGCATCACGGTGGATGGCGATATGAGCACGAACGACACCGTGCTCGTGCTCGCGAACGGTTTGGCGGAGAACGCAAACATCTCGTCGGCGAAACACAAAGACTTCGCCGCGTTCCAAGCCGCGCTCAGCCACGTCTGCCTCGAACTGGCGAAGATGATCGTGCGCGACGGCGAAGGTGTGACGCGTTTCATCACCGTGCGCGTGAGCGGCGCGAAAAACTTCGCGGACGCCGATGCCGCGGCCCGCGCGGTGGCCAACAGCACGCTCGTGAAGACGAGCTGGTTCGGCGGCGACCCCAACTGGGGCCGCATCATCGATGCGCTCGGTTACTCGCCAGCAACGATCGTGGAGGAGAAGGTGGACATCGCCTACAGCGCGCCCGGCTCGAAGAAGCAGGTTCACTCGTTGAAGAAAGGCCAGCCGACGAAGACGCCGTTCAAGACTTTGTGTGCGGCCGTGGCGGCGAAGGAGTTCGACCTTCACATCCATCTGAATCTCGGCAAGGCCAGCGCCGTGATGTACACGTGCGACCTCACCGAGGAATACGTGGATTTCAACAAGGGCGACGTGACGGACCCAACAACGCTCGGCGGCTAATCTTTTCGACGATGCAAGACCTCATCTCCAAAGCCGCGACGCTGCTCGAGGCGCTGCCGTATATCCAGCGGTTCAGTGGCGCGACGTTCGTCGTGAAATACGGCGGCAGCTTCATGGACTCGCCCGACGCGTCCGTGCGCAACGGCGTCGCGCGCGACATCGTTTTCCTCGAGTCGGTCGAGATCAATCCGATCGTCGTCCACGGCGGCGGCAAAGCCATCACCCGCGCGATGGAAAAGGCCGGGCTCGCGGCGAACTTCATCCAAGGCCAACGCGTCACCGACGAAGCGACCGTCGCGGTCGTGGACCGAGTGCTCTCGCGCGAGATCAACCCCGAGGTCGTCGCTACGATCAATTCACTCGGTGGCAAGGCGCGCGGCTTCGCGGGCACTGACATCTTCACCTGCCGCAAACTTTGGTTGGACGACAAAGATAAGCCCGGCAGCAAGCTCGACATCGGTTATGTCGGCGAAGTGGTGGCGGTGAACACCGCGCCGCTCCTTGAGTGCATCGAGCAGGGCATCACGCCGGTCATCAGCCCCACCGCGCGCGGCGAGGATGGAAAGATTTACAACTGCAACGCGGACGTCGCCGCCGCGCAAGTGGCCATCGCGCTGAAGGCCTGCCGGCTCGTCTTCATGAGCGACGTGCCCGGCCTGATGCGCGACCCGAAGAATCCCGCTACGCTCATCACTCATTTGCAAATCAGCGAAGTGCCCGCGCTCAAGCAGGCCGGCATCGTGGACAAAGGTATGATTCCGAAAGTGGACAGCGCGGTGATGGCAATCAAATCAGGCGTCGAGAAAGTGTCGTTCGTGGACGGCCGCTCGCCGCACTCGGTGTTGCTCGAAATTTTCACTGACGCCGGCGTCGGCACGGAGGTGGTGTTATGAAAGAGATTGTTCCGCAGCCACCCATCGTTCAAAACGAGCAGCGCGCCATTCAGGAGCTGTTCCAGAAACATGTTGTGCCGAGCTACGGCCGGTTCGACCTCGCCTTCAAACGCGGGATCGGCAGCCATCTCTGGGACGTAAACGGCAAGCGCTATCTCGACTTCGGCGGCGGCATCGCCGTCTGCGCGCTCGGCCACGCGCATCCGGAGATCACCGAGGCGCTCGTCGAGCAATCCAAACAGCTCGTCCACATCTCCAATCTTTACTACCACGAGCCGCAGGGTCGCCTCGCCGAAAAGCTCGCGGGCTTGATTGGTCCTGGAAAAATCTTTTTCTGCAACAGCGGTGCGGAGGCGAACGAAGGCCTCTACAAACTCGCGCGTAAGTTCGGCCACGACGAGGGTCGGTTCGAAATCATCACGGCGCAGAATTCATTCCACGGACGGACCCTCGGCGGCATCGCCGCGACCGGTCAGGACAAAGTGAAGAAGGGTTTCGAGCCGATTGTGACCGGCTTCAAACACGTTCCGTATGGCGACCTCGACGCCATGCGCGCAGCCATCACGCCGGCCACGGTCGCCATTCTTGTCGAAGGGATCCAAGGCGAAGGCGGCATCACGGCGGCGACGCCGGAATATCTGCTCGAGCTGCGGCGACTCTGCGACGAAAAGAAACTATTACTGCTCATGGACAGCGTGCAGTGCGGCCACTTCCGCACCGGACGTTTTCAAAGTTATCAGCGCATCCTCGAGAGAGTTCCGGGTGGCGAAACTTTTCTGCCCGACGGCATCTCAATGGCCAAGTCGCTCGGCGGCGGTTTCCCCATCGGCGCGTTCTGGGTGCGCGGCCCGCACGCCGACCTGCTCGGGCCGGGCACACACGGCACGACTTACGGCGGTACACCGCTCGGCTGCGCCGTGGCGCTCCGGATTCTTCAAGTCATCGAACGCGAAGGACTCGCCGACAACGCACGCCACACGGGCGAGTTTCTGAAGAGCGAATTACTGAAGCTGGCTACGAAATATCCGCACGTCATCAAGAGCGTGCGCGGCATCGGCCTCATGATCGGCATCGAGTTGGCGGGCAAGGAGCAAATCCCGGCGTTCGCCGCGAACGACAAAACATCCGCGTTACAGTTCGTCAACCGCCTGCACGACGCCGGTGTGCTCACGATTCCGAGCGGGACGCAGGTCGTCCGGTTGCTGCCCGCGTTGAACCTGCGGCCCGAGGAGGCCGCCGAGGGCATCCACGTCATCAAATCCGTCATCGCCAACCTCGTCTGAACTTCCCCGCTGTGACCGACGACGCACTCCATCATTTGTCCGCAAGCGACGCCGTTCTGAAACGGCTGATCCGTGAAATCGGCCCGTGCACATTGAAGCCGGAGACGCGGCGACCGCCCTTTCAATCACTCGTTCTCGCCGTCGCTCACCAGCAATTGAACGGCACTGCCGCGAACACCATCCTGCGGCGGTTCACGAAACTTTTTCCCGGACGCCGCTTTCCGCGTCCGGAAGATTTGTCAGCCGTTGAGGACGATGCGTTGCGCGGTGTCGGCTTCTCGCGCGCCAAAGTCGCTTCGATTCGCGACATCAGTGCGAAAACTTTGGAAGGCATCGTGCCGCCTTCGCGCCAGATTCGCCGATTGACTGACGATGAGATCGTCGCGCGCCTCACTGAAGTGCGCGGGGTCGGCCGGTGGACGGCGGAGATGCTTTTGATTTTCCAACTCGGCCGCCCCGACGTGTTGCCGGCGGATGACTTCGGTGTGCGCAGCGGTTTCCGCGCCGCTTATCGCCGGCGCGAAATGCCGACCGTCAAGGAATTGCTCGCGCACGGCGAGCGTTGGCGGCCGTTTCGCACCACCGCCGCTTGGTATCTCTGGCGCGCGGCGGATCGCGCCAAGAAATCAGCGTGACGACTCGCGTGCCATCCGCTATTTACACACCCTTTCACCGGCAGTCTCGAACCGCATTTGGATTATGAAACATCTGTTGAGCCTCGAAAGCATGTCGCGCAAAGACATGGATGTCGTCCTGCAAAACGCCGCCGTCTTCAAGGCGCAGCGCAAGGACGCACAGCATCAACCGCTCGCGGGGCAGACGTGGGCGCTCATCTTCTCGAAATCCTCCACACGCACGCGCGTGTCGTTCGAGGTTGGCATCCACGAACTCGGCGGCCGCCCGCTTTTCCTCAACGCAAACGACATCCAGCTCGGCCGCGGCGAGCCGATCAAAGACAGCGCGCGCGTTCTCGGCCGGATGATCCACGGCGCGGTGATTCGCACTTTCGCGCAAAGCGATGTGGAGGACTTCGCCAAGTTCTCCGGCATCCCGACCATCAACGCGCTCACCGACGACGAGCATCCGTGCCAGATTCTTACCGACATTTTCACCTATCAGGAAAAGCGTGGACCGATTCAGGGCAAGGTGGTGACGTTTGTCGGGGACGGTGCGTGTAACGTGCCAATCTCGTGGATCTTCGCCGCGGCGAAGCTCGGCTTCGAATTGCGCATCGCCGCGCCGAAAGCGTACCAGCCGCCGCTCGCATTGCTGGAACGCGCGGGCGCGAGCCACGTTCACAGCGAAGCCCAGTCCAGCGGCGAAATCATCCGCGCAGATTTTCGCTCGAGCGGCGGAAAGATTGTGATCACCTCGGACTTGGCGCTGGCCGCCAGCGGAGCCGATTTGCTTTACACTGACGTGTGGGTCTCGATGGGCAAAGAATCTGAGACGGCGCAGCGCATCCAAGATCTCTCCGGTTACCAGATCAACGCGGCGCTCGTGAAACTCGCCAAGCCGGACGCGCTCGTGATGCATTGCCTGCCCGCTTATCGGGGCAAAGAGATTGACGAGGAGACCTTTGAAGCGCACGCCGAGACCGTCTTCGACGAGGCGGAGAACCGGCTCCACACGCAAAAGGCGATTCTCAACCTGCTGGTTTCCTGATCGGCTTTCGGCTCGACGCCGACGCCCGCAGCATTAGACTGGACACTGCTATGTCAACGCCCGTGCCAAGCGCGCCGCAGAAGGTCAACCTCCGTCGTCCCGATGTGATGGAGGCCGTGCAAACGCAGGTGTTCACGCACTACCGGAGCGAACTCGTCGAACGGATGCGTGCCATTGGGTCGGTCTCCTCCACCGACGGTCTGCTCACCGTGAAGCTGGCGAAGGAGTTCGGCTTCTGCTACGGCGTCGAACGCGCCATCGACCTCGCCTACGCCGCGCGCAAGGTTTTTTCAGCGCCCACGCGCATCTTCCTTCTCGGCGAGATCATTCATAACCATGAGGTGAACGATCAGATCCGCGCACTGGGTATTGTGAGCGTCTCGGCCAAGCCGACGGAAGCCGAGATCGACGCGCTGCACCTCACCCCGGATGACGTGATCATCATTCCCGCTTTTGGCACCGAAGTCAGCACGCGGCGGCGCTTCGAAGCCATCGGCTGCCAAACCGTGGACACGACGTGCGGCGACGTAATGAGCGTCTGGAAACGTGTGCGGCAGTACTCGAAGGAGTCGATCACGAGCATCATCCACGGCAAGGCCAAGCACGAGGAGACGAAGGCGACGACCTCGCAGGCCACGGCCTACGGCACTGGCCACTACCTCGTGGTGTACAATCTCGCCGAGACCGATTATGTCTGCGACTACATCCTTCGCGGCGGGGACAAACAGGCCTTTCTTGAAAAGTTCCAAGGAGCCTATTCGCCCGATTTCGATCCCGATCAGCATCTGCAAGCCGTCGGCGTGGCAAACCAAACCACGATGATGCGCCGCGAGACCGAGGAGGTGCAGCGCCGCATCAAGGCCGCCATCGAGCAGAAACACGGCAGCGCCGAACTTCCCAAGCATTTCCGTTTCTTCGATACCATCTGTGGCGCCACGCAAGATCGACAGGACGCTTTGGGCAAGCTACTGCGAGAACCGGTCGACCTGCTCATCGTCATCGGCGGCTACAACTCCTCGAACACCACGCATCTCGCTGAGATGGGCGAGGCCAAGTTGCCGACCTATTTCATCAAGAACGCCACTACGATGACCTCAGTCGAGAGCATCACGCATTACAATATCCACGAGCACCGAGAAATGGAGACGCGCAACTGGCTTCCCTCCGGAAAAATTATCGTGGGCGTCACCGCCGGTGCCTCCTGCCCGAACAATCTGATCGAGGATGTGATGCGCCGCCTGTTCGAGTTGAAGGGCGAACCGTTCGAGCAATTACTCGCCAACAGCTAATCTCTTTCCATCCGATGCCCCGCACGCGCGAAGAACTCGAGCAACTCGAACGGCAGCACCTCGCTCCGTACGCGCAATTCTCCGCCGACACCCGCGGTCGCAAGCACAAGGAGACATCGCCCGACTGGCGCACCGAGTATCAGCGCGACCGCGACCGTGTGATTCACTCGCGGGCTTTCCGCCGGCTCGAATACAAGACACAGGTTTTCCTCAACGGCACGGGCGATCATCTGCGCACGCGCCTCACGCACACGATGGAGGTCGCCGCCACGGCCCGCAGCATCGCGCGCGCGCTGTGTTTGAACGAGGATCTCGCCGAGACCATCGCGCTCGCGCATGACCTCGGCCATTCCCCCTTCGGCCACAAAGGTGAGGCGGCGTTGAACAAGTTGATGCGCCGCCACGGCGGCTTCGAGCACAACAGCCAGAGCCTTCGCATCGTCGAGGAACTCGAGCAGAAGTATCCCGGTTTCCACGGCTTGAACCTGACATGGGAGACGCGCGAAGGACTGGTGAAGCATTACACTGCTTACGATCATCCAAGCCGCCGGCGCGGATTCGACGCGAAGCATTCCGCGCTCGAAGCGCAGGTCGCCAACCTCGCCGACGAGATCACCTACTACAACCACGACCTCGACGACGGCCTCGACACCGGCCTACTCGACGAGCGGAAACTCGCGCGCGAAGTCACGCTCTGGGGCCGCGCGGCACGGCGCATCCGAAAGGAGCACGGCGAACTGGCCGACGAATGCCGACGTTACTTCATCATCCGCTGCCTCATTGATGAGCAGGTGAAAGACGTGGTGACGACCACCGAGCAGCACATTCGCGACGCCGGCGTGAAGTCCGCCGATGAGGTGCGTCTGCACGCGAAACCGCTCGTTCAATACAGCGCGACGCGGCGGAATCTGAACGCGGAACTGCGCGAATATCTTTACGCCAACCTCTATTTCAACCCCGTCGTCCACGAGCCAAATATTCGCGCCGTGCGACTGATGGAAGATTTATTCCGCTACTTCCTCGAACATCCGCAGCAGCTCGGCACGCAGTCGCGGCAGCGGCTCCGCAAGGCAGGCAAACAGCGCGCCATTTGCGATTATCTCGCGGGCATGACCGATCGCTACCTTGTAATCGAGCACGAGCGATTGGTCGGGGCGAAGGGCTGACGCAGCTTAGTTCGCCGCGCCGGTGAAGGGATACCAGTACACCTTGCGCGATACGGCCCACTCCACGACGGAACTATTGTCCTCGGCGGCGGTGCGGCGGAAGTCGGCATCGGGAACAATACTGGCGCTGCCATCGCACATCGCGAGGTTCGCCTTCCGGTCGTGCCGGGCCAGCGTGTAGAGGCCGGAGGAGGAAGGGAAATTGTCCTCGTTGTTCTCCGTGAAAATCACGGTCTGCGACGGATTCACCACCTGATCGCTCGTGAAGAAACGGTTGTTTTGGCCCGTGATTGTGTCGTTCGGATCCATGCGGTTGCCGAAGGCGTACATGAAGAAAGCTTTGGTGACCGTCGGAGTCACCGTCAGGCTCGTCATCGTGCTGGGGCAGCCGTAAATGGATTTGGCGTTGGGAAGCGGCGGCAACCCCGCCGCATAAAGATCCTTGAGCGGCGTCTGGCTCATCAACAGCGGCACTTGGTTGAACCACGCGGACAGGTTTTTCGCCGTGCTGATGTCGCCGGAGTTTCCCTCGTGCGGAAAAATGTCCCGATTGTCATTCAGGTACATATGGATGCTCGTCGCCCACTGCTTCATATTCGAAAGGCACGTGGTGGCGTGCGCGCGCTTTTTCGCCTGGCCCAACGCCGGCAGCAGCATGCTGGCGAGAATGCCGATGATGGCGATGACCACGAGCAGTTCGATGAGCGTGAAGGCTCGCAGTGCGGGGAATTGATACGACTGGCTTTGGCTGGAGCGCATAGGTATCCGTTCGTTGGATTCCGAACCAAACTAGCCTTAGCTGGAAGAAAAGCAAACCGTGCTTCTGTGACGATTGAGTGGCAACTCAATCCGCCAACACCGCCGCGTGACGCAACCCGCGCGTCCTCATTCGCAGCTCCGAGATGCGGAACCGCTCCATCACCGCCTCGTAAATAGCCGCGCCGAAAAGCATCACGTCCGCGCGATTCGCCGGCAGTCCCGGCACTTCGCACCGGCGCGCCAGCGGCAGCCCCCACAACTCCTCCACGCGCGTGCGCACCTGCACCGCAGTGAGTTGTGTTCCCTCGATTTGCTGACTGTCGTGCTTGATTAGACGCTTCTCCATCCGCGCGAGAATCGTCGAGGCCCCGCCGGTCCCGATGAGGCATTCCGGACGTCGGCCAAGCGAATCCCACGCGGCGGTCAGCAATGGTTCCACCTCTTTCGCGAGGAACTCACGCAAACTCGCACGGCATCGCTCCAACTCCGCCGCCGTCGGCGGATCGCTCGGCGGCATTTGCTCCAACCAACGCACGGTGCCGAGCTTCACGCTGCACCGCGCCACCTGATGTCCGCCGTGACCGAGAATGAATTCGGTGCTGCCACCACCCAAGTCCATCACGAGAAATAACCGATCGTCCGCATTCAGTCCCTGCGTCGCGCCTCGATAAACCCACTCGGCTTCCTGCTCGCCGGAAATCACCTCGACTTGCAAACCGGCGGACGTTTGAACTGCCGCAAGCAACTCCCCCGCGTTCACCGCCTCGCGGGCCGCGCTGGTGGCAATGACACGCGGCGCAGTCGCCCCCTGCCCTCGCGCCAGCGCAGCGAACTCCGCCACCACACGCGCGGTCGCGGCGATGTTCTCCGACTGCAGCCGGTGATCCGTGTAAAAGCCCGCGCCCAACCGCGTTTGTTCACTGCGTTCCAATATGGTTTCGACGCGATCCCCGACCACGTCGGCCACGAGGAGCTTCACGGAATTGGTGCCGACATCAATCACCGCGCGGCGCGTGGCCCCGGAGTTTGGCGGCGGCGCGGCGGGGTTCATCACTCAGAATCCGCGGAACGGCGGCAGCGCGAAGGCGAAGCGAATCACGTTGAGACAGAGTACCGTCGCAAGCCCGACTGCCATGCGCACCGCGGGGATTTGCCAGATGATGATTACCGCGATGAATCCCCATTGGCAGAGCTGCCAGTAGGTCTCGTGTTTCATCCGGATGAGATTTTTCACCACATGCGAGCCGTCGAGCGGCGGGATGGGCAGCATGTTGAAGAAGCAAAGGAACAAGCTGAGCACCGCCAACCGATCCGCCATCTCGACGACCGCAGCGGCTCCGAACATTCCCGCAATCTTGCCAATGCCCACGATGGCGATGGCGAGTAGCACGTTCATCGCGGGGCCCGCCAGCGCGATGAGCGTGTCGTGCCAGCGTGGCTTCGAGAGATTGCTCAAATTCACCGGCACCGGCCGGCCCCAGCCGATGATGAACGACGAGAGGCCCGACGCGGCCGTCGCACCGAGAAAAACACTGAGGAGCGGCAGCACGATTGTGCCGACGGTGTCGATGTGCGCGATCGGGTTGAGCGTCACTCGACCTTGATCCCGCGCCGTGTTGTCGCCGCACTTCCACGCCACCCACGCGTGCGCGAACTCATGAAAGGTCAGCAACGGGATGAAGCAGAGATAACTAATTAAGCCGTCAATCAATACCTGCGTATTCATCGCCGCTAGCATAGCAGCCGACCACGTTCCTCAAAAGACTTTTGAGCTATAAGGCTTTCCGCGCCAGTTTCATCGTCGCCAAGGTTCGCTCCCCAACCATGTTCATGCAGCGATTTCGAAACGCTCCTGCACGGGACGCGCCGTCGGAGCTGGCTGCGCTGTTCCGGCGGCATTCACCACTTGCCGGATCCGCGCAAACCACCACTGCGCCTGTTCCATCCGCGTCCGTTGACGCGGAAAGCAGCGAGACGGCGGGTTGCTGTCGAAGTTGATTTCCATTTGTGTGTTCGGCGTATTCATATTGGTCCTTTCAGTTACGCGACAAACCTATCGCACGAGGATAGACATATACGGTCTAACCAAAAACATTCTCAAAGAACCCCGAAGCGGGCGCGAAAAGGCTTGTCTCTGCGGCGGCTTCTTGGCGTTGTGGAATCCAGCAGATGCTCATCGCCTTTCACAAGCCCTACGGCGTCCTCAGTCAGTTCACGCCGGACGACTCGCCGAATCGGCCGCTCGCGGAGTTCGGTTTCCCAAAGAATGTTTATCCCATCGGCCGACTCGACGCCGACAGCGAGGGGTTGCTGCTGTTCACGGATGAGCCTGGTCTGAACACGCGCCTCCTTCACCCGCGCCATGCGCACGAGCGCGAATACTGGGCGCAAGTCGAGCGTGTCCCGACGAGCGCAGCGCTCGCGAAACTGGAGAAGGGCATCGTCATCCAAGAATACAAAACCCTTCCCTGCCGGACGTGGCTGCTCAATCCACAACCGGAAATGCCGCCACGCGAACCGCCGATCCGTCACCGCAAAAACGTGTCCGACTGTTGGATCGGATTGGAATTAGTGGAAGGGAAAAACCGGCAAGTGCGCCGAATGACCGCCTCCATCGGCCATCCCACATTGCGACTTATCCGCGTGCGAATCGGGGCGTTCTATCTTGGAAACTTACCGGCAGGAAAATGGATTGTCATGAGCGAAACCGAGAGACGGAATGTGTTAATCTGAACGCGCCGCCGCCACTCCGGCATCCAGTCGGATCGTATTCCTCATTCAGCGAAAACTGTTCCCAAAGCAATGGGGGGATTGCTACACGATGCCGAGCGATGGCATAACAAGCCCATGCGCTATCGCCGTTTCGGCCGCACGAATTTGCAACTGCCCGTCTTCTCCTGCGGCGGGATGCGTTATCAGCACAAGTGGCAGGACGTCCCGTGGAGCGAGGTGCCGCCCGAAGGTCAGGCCAATCTCGAGGCGACCATTCACCGCGCGGTCGCGCTCGGCATCAATCACATCGAGACTGCGCGCGGTTACGGCTCGAGCGAGATGCAGCTCGGCCCCGTGCTTGCGAAACTTCCACGCGAAAAGCTGATCGTGCAGACAAAGGTCGCGCCAGCCACCACGCAGAAGGAGTTCATCGAGACGTTCAATCGCTCGATGGATTATCTGAAGCTGGACTACGTGGATTTGCTTTCGCTGCACGGCATCAACAACCGCCAGTTCCTCGACTGGTCGCTTCGCAAAGGCGGCTGTGTCGAAGCGATGCGCCAACTGCAGCGCGACGGCCGCGTGCGCCACGTCGGCTTCTCCACTCACGCGACGACGGACATCATCCTCGACGCCGTGCGGAGCGACGAGTTCGACTACGTGAATCTGCACTGGTACTTCGTGAACGATTTGAACTGGGTGGCAATCGAAGAAGCGGCCAAGCGCGACATGGGCATTTTCATCATCAGCCCCAACGACAAAGGCGGAAAACTTTACGCGCCGCCGCCGAAGATGGTTCAGCTCTGCGCGCCGATTTCGCCGATGCAATTCAACAGCCTCTACTGCCTCTCGCGGCCGCAGGTGCACACGCTGAGCTGCGGTGCGGCGCGGCCGAGCGATTTCGATGAGCACGTCGCCACGCTGGAGTTTTATGACAAGATTCCCGAAACCATCGCGGCCATCGAGAAGCGGCTGCGCGCCGAAATGGAACGCGTGCTCGGCGCCGATTGGTGCGCGCGCTGGCACGAAGGGCTGCCGCACTACGTGACCGTGCCGGGCGAAGTGAACGTCAACGAGATCCTTCGCCTCTGGACGTACGCGAAATCGCTCGACCTCGTGGACTGGGGAAAAATGCGCTACAATCTCCTCGGTCAAGCCGACCACTGGTTCCCCGGCGAAAATGTCGGCAAAACGGATTGGCAGAATCTCCCACACACCATCGCCCAAAGCCCATTCGCCCCGCGCATTCCTGAGATTCTACGCGAAGCGCACGAACTGTTGCTCGACGCGCCGAAGCAGCGGTTGAGCCAGAGTTAGTGGAATGCCGATGGCTGATGGATCGAGGTGCGCGTTCTTTCTCGTCACCAACCATCAACCGCCAATCATTCGCTACTGGTAATGCGGCGGCTTGGAATTGGTCGAGCGGATACGCTCCATCTCCTGCGACTCGACGGAATCGGACAGCTTCCGCAGCTGCGTCTGCAGCTTCGTGATCTGCTTGGATTGCTCCACCAGGACTGAGTTCAACTCATCCACCGTCCGCTCCATGAACGCGACCTGCGTCTCCAGCTTTTCCAATCGTTCTTCCCGAGAATCAGTCATGTGCAATCAGCGGACGGCTTTTGTGGGTTTCAGAAAATGCTCGAAGAACAGGCAGAGCCGCTCGTTCGAATCGGCATCCGGCCCGTGCTCCTTGCGGTTCGTCATCGCCACGCGGTTAGTCTGACCGAGCAACGCATTCACGGCCACGGCGTGGTTCAACACCGCCCAGCGCTTCAGGGGATCTTCCGCGCCACCGGAGACGAGGAACGGCCGCGGCGCCATCAACGCGTGCAGTTCGTGGAGATCGCGACCCGCCTCCATCATCGTTTTGTATGCACCCGTGCGGGGGTTCATGGGCGTCACGAGACCGGGCTTGCGAACCATCTTCTCGTCGCGGCCGAGATACCACGGCTCCCAATAGTTGATGTTGGATCGCGCATCGTCGAAAACGATACCCGGATCGCTCCACGCGGCGGCAGCGAACTTATCGTATAAACACGAGGCGAACATCGCCCACTTCCCGCCGTAGGAATGGCCGACCACACCGATGCGGGCCGGATCCACGGACGGATGCTGCGCGAGCAGCGTGTGGCAGTTCGCAGCGACGTAGGCGAGGAACGAAAGCGGTTGCCAAGCCGGACGGCCCGGTTCGGGCTTGCGCGCGTCGCCGCTCGGCGAGCCGATGCAAAGCGCGACAAAGCCACGTCGCGCAAGCAGTCGGCCGAAATCGCGATGCTGCTTTTCGTTCGAGCCAGCACTGGTTTCAGCGTCGTAGAATGGAACCACCACTGCGGGGAACGGCCCCTTCCCTTCCGGCACGAGCAGGTAGCCAGGCACGGTTTGACCAGACGCAATCGGCACCGTGACTTTGTGCTGGAGAAAGTTCTCCCGACGCGTCTGCTCGTGGAAGACGAGCTGTGGCTTCTCGAGAAGCGGCGGCCACGGGTCCATCAACCGATGCCATTCGGAGAGAATCTCAGCGCGCCGTTTGGCCCATTCTTCAGGAGTTTTCGCAAGCCGGCCATCGGCGAAACGCAACGGGGATTGGTAAGAACCGAGCTGACCCTTGAACTCTGCGGGCGGCTGAAAATGCGGAGCAATCTTCGTCCACGCATCCTCGGCGAACCCGGACAAAACACCGCTGAATAACAAGGCCGCCGCGACAATCGCGAGGCGAAACTGCGCTTCTCGGCCGCACGACACGGGCTTGATTGATACAGCCGGTGACATCGGCAGTCGGTGTTATTTCTTCGGCTCGACCTTCTTGGGTTCGTCCTTTTTCGGCTCGTCCTTTTTCGGAGCCGGTTTCGTCTCGCCGGGGGTGACTTCCTTCTTCGGCGGCACGGGCGTAGTCTCGGGCGGGGCGGTGGCGTTGAGCTGCTTAAGGACGTCGTCGGTCAAATCGCTCTGTCCATTGTGGTACATGACAACGGGAGCGAACGGGCCAGACATACCGGAGGAATCGAAGACCATCGCGTAACTGGCGGCCTTGGATTTGGCGTTGATGACATCGCGGATTTCCGCGGTGAGCTTCTCGGTGATGTTGCGTCGCTGGGTGGTGAGTGTCTCGCGGCTGGAGCGGTCGAACTGCTGGAGCGCCTGCTCGATCTCGCGAATCTCGATCACCTTGCCCTCGATGAGCTTCTTGCGCTTCTCGCGTTCCTCAGGCGAAAGAGCGGGATCGCTGGCGTTGCCTACCATCTTCTGGTGCGTCTCGATGGATTTCTGACGGTCATCGGCCATCGTCTTGAACTTCTGCTCGAAGCCGGTGGCTTTGTCTTTCAGGTCGGCCTCGGCCCGCTTCGTCTTCCAGTAGCCGTCGAAGAGTTTGCGCATGTCCACCGTGGCGAGCTTCAGTTCAGCGGCGGCGGAGATGCTGGGGACGATGAATGCCAGTGTGGCAAGAACGAGGTAACGAAGTGCGATTTTCATGGTGTGATTGAATCAGAATGCGGTGGTGTAGCCAAAACTAACGTTGAGCTGACCGCCGCCGTTGCGACCGTCATCTTTGATGGGGAAACCGTAATCCATACGGAGCGGGCCGAGGAACGGGATGTCGATCCGAAGGCCAAGACCCCAGTTGTCGTTGCGACCGCTGAGGTCGTAGTTGAGCGCGTCGCGCGAGACGCCGCCCACGTCGTAGAAAGCCGCGGCGCGGAGGATTTCGAGCGGCGTCGGCACGCTGTATTCGAGGGTGCCGCGATACATCGTCTTGCCGCCGACCGGTTCGCCGTTGGCGTCGCGCGGACCGACCTGCCGATAGCCGAAGCCGCGCAGGTTACTCGAGCCGCCGAGGAAATGGCGGTGCAGAAGCGGTACACGGGTCGAGTCGCCGAAGTTGTTCACCACCGAAGTCTGGCCAACCAACTCGATCACGTGATCCTCGCCAAAGCCCTTGAAATACCACGCGCTGAAAAGATCCACGCCGTAGAAGTCGGCGTCGCCCATCATCGGTCCGCCCGCGACGTTCGCGCTGAGTTGCGTTTTTTGCCCAGCATCGGGGATGCGGCTGCGCACGCCGGCGTTGCGCGTGTCATAAGCGAGAGCGCCGCCGAACTTCGAGATCATGTCGCGCCCAGCTTCCTGAGCAATTTCGCTGGAGGCGGTCGAGGCGACATCCGTCAGGCCGGAGCTTTGAAGCGAATAGCTCAAGCTGCCGCGCAGGAAATCGTTGCCGAGCGTGCGGGTGATGCCAACACTCGCACCGGTTTCATCAATGGTGTAAAGCCGATCGCTCGTCTGCACTTGGCTGTAGAAATACTGTTCGCGGCTGAAGAGATTCACGTCCAACT
Source organism: Akkermansia muciniphila (assembly GCA_945860945.1). Classification (GTDB taxonomy): domain Bacteria; phylum Verrucomicrobiota; class Verrucomicrobiia; order Limisphaerales; family SIAT01; genus SIAT01. The sequence continues at coordinate 13,965 of CAMASG010000005.1, read as the reverse complement.
CGAGCTTGCGACCGAGCAACCACGGCTCGATGAACTGAAGCTCGTACCGGCGCAACTCGGAGCCGACGGTGGCGTTCACTCGGAGCTTCTGGCCCGCGCCTTGCATCAGGTGCGGCGTCTTCCAGCGGAGCAGATCGAAGTTCTCCTGTGAGAAACTGACGTTGCCGAACACGCCGAAGTCGGTGCTGAAACCGGCACCGATGCCGAAACGGCCCGAGTCCTTCTCCGCGACGGAGACAATCACGTTGGCGCGGCCGGGCTGGTCTTCGATGGGCTCGTAGTCCACCTTCACACGCTCGAAAAGGCGGAGACCCTCAATGCGCTGCTCGCTCAAGCGCATCCGGCCGAGGTCGAACTGTTCGCCGGGCGCGATCGCCAACTCGCGGCGGATGACGAGGTCCTTCGTCTTTTCGTTGCCCTCGATCCGAATCTGCTCGATGGAGGTTTTCGCTCCCTCGGTGACCAAATAAACGATGTCCATCGCGCCGGTCTGCACGTTCGGCGCGCGACGCACGCCGATGCGGGTGTTGGCGTATCCGCGGCTGCCGTAATACTCGCGGATGCTGTCCTCATCCTTGTTGGCGAGACTCGGCCGGAAAATCGCACCGGACCGAAGCTGGAGCGCGGCGGCCATCTCTTCCGCAGGGAAAAGCAGCTTGCCAAGTTCCTCACCTTCCAGACGCGCCTTCTCTATCTTGATGGTACCGACGCGATACCGCGCGCCTTCGTTAATCTTGAAAGTCACCTTCGCGAGCGAGATGGCATCCGCCTGCTTCTCATACGCCTTGCGCGCGTCCTTGGCCTTATCTTCAGCGGCGTCCAACTCCTTCTCTGCGGTCTCGATTACGAGCTTGTCGTTAGCGCGTTTCGCGCGGGCGAGCTTCACGGTGGCCGCTTCCTCAGCTTCTTGGGCAACACGGAACTGGTCGCGAGCAGCGATGAAAGCGGTCGCTTCCTTGTCGGTGGATTTTTCCACTTCAGCCGCGGCATCGAGAAAACCTTCGGACTGATAATGCTCAATCAACGCATCGACGTCGTCCTGAATCTGGTCAGCGATCAACTTCCCGTCGCCGGTGAACCACGAAATCGGATTCCACCAGCGGCGACGTTCGCGGGTCTTGACCACACCCTTGAGTTTGTCGGCGGTGAACGCCTTCGCGCCGGTCATCTCAATCTTGTCGATCTTGACCTTCTCGCCTTCGTAAACCCGGAAAGTAATCTCCACCGTGCCGTCATCGAGTTTGATCGATTGGCGCGGCTCTTCGACTTGGATTTGATGGTAGCCGTCCTTGAGATAGAGGTCGGCAAGCGCTTTGCGGTCGAGGAAAAGCTTCACGTCGGAGAGCGGCGCGCCAATCTTGGTTCCGAGCGCGGCCTCGAGTTTGGAGAGCTTAATCTTGAGCTTGGAAGCGGGAACCACACGGGCACCCTCGACGCCCTGAATCGTGACACTGGTCACGTTGAGGCTGCACTGCACCTCGTAGATGAGCTTGATGCCGCCGGTGACCGGCGCAAGCGCGGTGCGGATGTTATGAAAACGGCCGCTGGCCTTGAGATTCTTGATGTCGTCGTTGTCAGCGCCGGGAGTGTAGCTGTCGCCCTTCTTGAGCCGGATGTGGGAGCGGACGTAATCTTCGCCGACGGTCTTGGGGCCGGCGTAGCGGATTTCAATCTCCTGAATCGGCGCGGGGAACTTGATCTCCTGGCCGAGCAACGGCAGGGCGAAAGCGAGGAACAGGCCCATGGCCATGCCCCAGCGTCGAAAAAAGCGGCGGTTGATTTTCATTCAGTCGGCACATCCTCCGGGCTGACCCGGCTTACACTCTCGAAGCGCGTGTACGACTTGAGGAACGTGAGATTCACGTCGCCCGTCGGACCGTTACGCTGCTTGGCGATGACCAAGTTCGTCGGGACTCCCTCGCCGGGAACGTCCTCGCGCGGCGCGCCATCTTCGTCCTCGCCCTTATTCGGCTGATAGAGCAGGCCAACAAGGTCGGCATCCTGCTCAATCGCGCCGGATTCGCGAAGGTCGGAGAGCCGCGGCTTGCGGTTTTTCTCGCGTTCCATTTCGCGGTTGAGCTGGGCCAGCACGATTACGGGAAGGCTCAGCTCTTTGGCCAGCGCTTTCACGCCGCCGGAGATCTCCGCGATCTCCTGCTGCCGATTGTCCGACGCGCGCCGCGAAGTAGAGTGAAGCAGCTGGAGATAGTCAATTACAATGAGTTTTATGCCGTGCTGCTGATGCAAACGACGGGCACGGGCGCGCAGTTGGAGGATGGAAAGGCCCGGTGTATCATCCACATGAAGCGGCGCGTTGGTCAGCTTGCCGGCGGCGGCCAGGAGCTTGGGGAAATCGCGGTTGGCCATGAATCCGTCGCGCACGCTTTTGAGATTCATCCGGGCGCGGCTGAAGAGAGTACGCGTCACCAGCGATTCGGCGGTCATCTCCAAACTGAACACGGCGACGGGGAGATTCAGATCAATCGCCACGTGCTCGGCGATATTCATCGCCAGGGAGGTTTTGCCCATCGCAGGACGCGCGGCGATGACAATCATCTCTCCCGGATGCAGCCCATCGGTCATCTTGTCGAAGTCATGAAAGCCAGTGGCGAGCCCGCTGATGGCCCCTTTTCGGCTGTGGTATTCCTCGATCTTGGCGATGGAGGCCTGCACCAACTCCTTCATCGTGTTGCCCGACTCTTTCACGCGCTCTTCGCTGATCTTCAAGATGCGGCTCTCCACCTCATCGAGCAGTCGCGGCATTTCGCCCTCGAACTCGTAGGCCTGACTCACCATCGAGAGACACGTCTGCACCATCTTTCGCAGGATATATTTGTCCCAAACGATGTTGAGATAGAAGTCCAGATTCGCCGCTGAAGGGACGGAGTCGATGAGGAAGGAGAGATAGGCCACGCCGCCGACCTGATCGAGAATCTTCTTATCCTTGAGCCGCTGCTGAAGCGTGATGATGTCGATGGCCTCCTTCTGCTCGTACATATCCACGAGCGACTCAAAGATGGCTTGATGCTTCAGATCGTAGAAGAACGCCGTTTGAATTTCAGCATCCGCATCCTTCCTGCGAGTCTCCGTGATCACACGCGGAGAACGAATGAGCTTGAGACAGCTGGTGATGCATTCGTTCGGGGAGATAAGCAGACAGCCGATCACACCCTGCTCGGCCTCGATGGAATGCGGCGGCAAGCGATCCACATGCGACGACGCGACAACGGCTTTGCGCCGACGCGCGCGGGCGAGGTCGGCGGGCGGGTTCACGGGAGTCTCATTGGCGTCAATCATGCGCAGGAAGGAAACGAGAAAGAGGCGGGCGTAGCAACGCGGAGTTGTGCGAAGTCATTCGCAACTTTTTCACAAACCTCGTGGCACAACTTCACGACGCACTGCAAAAGTAAAAAGGCGGGCCATTAAAGGCCCGCCTGTGAAAACGAAACGCTGCTGTTACTAGGCCTTGGGCGACCTGATGACGCGCTGCTGGCTGCGGTCGTACCGCTCGGGCTTGGGGGCATCTTTGCCCTTCGGCTCTTCAACCGGCGCGGGCGCCGGCGTGGTGCTCTCGATACGAATCTTGAGCACGCCAGAGACGTCCGCGTGCAACTTGAGCGGCACTTCGGCATCGCCGACGTGCCGGATGGACTGCGGCAGAACAATCTTCTTCTTATCGAGCGAGACGTCGAACTGCGTCTTCAACTCGTCGGCGATGGTGCCGGCGGTCACAGCGCCGAACATCTTGCCGTCGTCGCCGGTCTTCACCTTGATGATGAGGACGAGCTTCGAAAGGCTCTTGGAAATCTCGGTCATCGAATTCAGTTCGTGCGACTCGCGCTCGCCGCGACGCTGGCGCAGAGCGTCGAGACGGCGCTTGTTGGACGCGGTGACGGGGATGGCCAAGCCTTGCGGGAAAAGGTAATTGCGGGCGTAACCGGCCGCGACCTTGACCTGATCGGATTCGCCGCCGAGACCGGCGATCTGGTGAGTGAGGATGACTTCAGTCTTCATAGGAAAAATGGGTTAAATATTGCGGCCCGCACACGCGGATAAAATGGTTCAGAACGGCACGTCGTCGTCTTCGAGCGGAGGCGCGTCAGCGTCCTTCGTTGGGGCGGTTCCTGCAGGACGCGCGGGGCGCGGGGCGGATTCGCCGCCACCGTGTCCAGCTTGGCCGCCTTGATTTTCGCCACCGCGACCGGAATCGATAAATTGAAACTGCTCGAGCACCACGCCGAGGCGACTGCGCTTCTGGCCGGTCTGCTTGTCGTCCCACTGGTCGAGCTTGAGGCGGCCTTCGACCATGATTGGACGGCCCTTCTTGAGATACTGGCCAATCACCTCTGCCTGCTTGCCGAAAGCGTCCACGTCCACAAACGTGACCTCTTCCTTCTTCTCACCGGTCTCGCTAGTCCAATTACGGTTCACGGCGAGGCCAATCTTGGCGATAGCCGTGCCCTTGGGCGTATAGCGGAGCTCGGGATCCCTCGTAAGGTTCCCGATGAGGATGACTTTGTTAAAGCTGGCCATGGAGCGAGCTGGTTACGCCACCTTGATGATAGCGGGGGCAATCACCGGCGCATTGGTGAACGAGACGCGGAAAACCTCTTCGGTTATCCCGAATTTCGCGCGAAGCGGGGCGATGGCGGACGGCAGGGCCTCGAACACGATGTTCGCGTAAAAGCCCGAGCTGTGCTTCTTGTTGGCCACGCGGGAGAAAGCGCGCTTGTCCATCTTCTGGACCGCTTCAATCTTGCCGCCGGCGTTGGTGATTTCCTTCGAGACCTTATCAATGGCCTCTTTCACGCCTTCCTCACGGCCGGCAGTGTTCAGGATAAACAGACCTTCGTACTTTTTCATTGTCGCTCTCACTTCTCGGGACGGTCAACCGCCCCGTTAAACTTGTTCATTGCCTTCCCGACGCCCTCGGCCAGCCAGCATTCCATCTGGTCGGCCGCACGGCACAAAACTTTCTCCATCACTTCCCACTCGTCCCGGCTGAATGCGCCGAGCACGTGGCCGGTGATCTGCCGCGCGCCCTCGCGCCGCCCGATCCCGATCCGCAACCGCGCATACTCACGGCTGGCGAGATGCTGCTCGATCGACTCGAGCCCGTGGTGACCGCCGCTGCTGCCTTGCGGCCGCAACCGCAACTCGCCCAACGGCAAATCCGCATCATCCACCACCACCAGCAACCGAGCAACCGCCACTCGGTAGTAATCCATTAACGCACCGACCGCCTCGCCGCTCAAATTCATGAACGTCTGCGGCTCGCAAAGCACCACGCGTTTCCCCGAGTGCTCGCCTTTTGCGAGCCGGGACTGGAACTTCTTCTCCAGTTCCCAGCCGGACTTCCAGCGCTCGGCCAACTGCTCCACCGCCAGAAACCCAGCGTTGTGCCGCGTGCGGGCATATTCTTTGCCCGGATTTCCCAGCCCGACGATGAGATGCAAATTCTCCATTGCCGGACCAGATTTCCTCGCCCCGCTGGCCGACGGGCGCGGCGTAAAACGTTACTTCTTCTTCTCGGCCGGCTTCTTCTCCTCGGGCTTCGCAGCTCCAGCCTTGGCAGCTCCACCTTTCGCAGGAACAGCAGCGGCAGCGGCAGCGCCCTCCACCTTCTTTTCCTTGGTCATCTCGGGCTGCTTCGCAGCATCGGCAGCGGTCACGGCGGCGGCGGCGGCGGTCGCCTGCTCTTCGGTCAACGGCGCGGCGACGGAAAAAACAGGAAGTCCCTTGTCGCCCAGAATCTCGACGCCCGGGGGCGCCTTGATCTCGCCGATGTGGATGGCCTTGCCAATCTCGAGCGCGGTGACATCAATCTCGACGACCTCGGGGAGATCCTTCGGCAAAGCACGAACCTTGACGCGATGAAGCACGTGCTCGAGAACACCGCCGCCAGCCTTGACGCCGACGGACACGCCGATGGCTTCAGTCTCGACGGTGATGATGACCTTCTCGTTCTCTTTCACCTCGTGAAAATCTACATGGAGCACCTGGCGGCTGAGCGCGTGGTGCTGGACCTCTTGCAGCAGGGCGAGACGCTTGGCGCTGCCGGCCACAGTGAGATCGATGAGCAAATGCTCGGAGTGGGCCTGATGGAGGAGATTCTTGAACTCCTTCGCAATCAACTCGAGGCTCTCGGGTTTGTTGTGGCGACCGTAGATAACGGCCGGGATACGTCCGCTAGCGCGGAGTTTCTTCACTTTGTTGCGCTTCGCGACTGTGCGCGGATGCGCGGTCAATGCTACCGATTTCATATTCAGTTCTTACTTCGTCCGGCGCGCCGACCTCCAGGTCAACTCGTCCGTCCGCCCTTAAACTCAAACAACGAGGTCACCGACGAATTACTGTGAATCCGTTTAATGGCCTCACCTAACAAACCTGCGACCGACAGCGTGGTGATATTCACCCCAGCTATCGCAGGGCGGAGGATAGTATCTGTTGTGACAAGTTCGTCAATAGCTGATTTGCGGAGGCGCTCAATCCCCATCTCATTCAGCAACGCGTGGGAGACGCAGGCGATGATGGAACGGGCGCCTTTGCGCTTGAGCAACTTCGCCGCGGCGGTGAGCGTGCCGGCCGTCTCCGTCAAATCATCCACCAGCAGCACCGTCTTGCCGCGGATCTCGCCGATGACCGTCATCGCCTCGATCTCCGTCGCGCTCTTGCGGCGCTTGGCCACGATGGCGAGGCCCGCCTCGAGCATCTGCGAATACGCGTGCGCCATCTTGATGCCACCCACGTCAGGGCTGACCACCACGAGGTCCGGCAGGTTTTTTTCTTTGAGATACTTGTACATCACCGGCGCGGCATAAAGATGGTCCACGGGGATGTCGAAGAAACCTTGGATCTGCTGCGCGTGCAAATCCATCGTGAGCACGCGGTTCGTGCCGGCGGCGACGAGCAGGTTGGCCACCAACTTCGCGGTGATGGGCACGCGCGGTTGGTCTTTGCGATCCTGCCGAGCGTAACCGTAAAAGGGCAGCACCGCGGTGATGCGCGAAGCACTGGCCCGCCGGAGCGCGTCCATCATGATGAACAGCTCCATTAAATTGTGGTTCGTCGGCGGGCAGGTGGACTGAATCACGTACACATCCTCGCCGCGGACGTTCTCCTCGATCTTCACGAACGTCTCGCCGTCAGGGAATGCAGCCAACGTACATTTGCCCAACTCCATGCCAATATTCTTGCAGATCGCCTCGGCCAACGGACGGTTCGATGTACCGGAGAAAATTTTCATCGTTCCAATTTGTCTTACGGATAAAAAGGCCGCTGCAGACGCGTTCATCACATCCCAACGGCCATAAAAAGAGGCGGAACTGTAACAATCGGCCCCGCTCGCGCAAGCGCTTTCTGCGCGCTAGCTCGTGGCGATATCTTGCTTGGCCACCCCGAGCGCCGTCTGCTCCGCGCGGAAACCTTCATACGCCGCGCGGTATTGCGGATATTTATTGCCGAGGATGGCCACGGCCAGCAACGCCGCGTTGCGAGCGCCGGCCTTGCCGATGGCCAACGTCCCCACCGGCACGCCCGCCGGCATCTGCACCATCGAGAGCAGCGAATCCATCCCCTTCAGCGCGGGCGATTCCATCGGCACTCCCAGCACAGGCAGCGCGGTGAACGCCGCCGTCACACCCGCCAGATGCGCCGCGCCGCCGGCCGCCGCGATGATGATTTCAAGCCCCCGCCCCGCTGCGCCGACCGCGTAGTCACGCAGCAGTTCCGGCGTGCGATGCGCCGAGATCGCCTTCGCCTCGTGCGGCACGCCGAGCGCCTTGAGTTGCTCGGACGCGTGCTGCATCACCTCCCAATCGGAGTGGCTGCCCATGATGATTCCGACCAACGGTTGTTTTGTGCTCATAAATGCGCGGACGTTCTAACGGGACGTTCCAAAAGCGTCCAGCTTCGAATGACGTTCGTCCTTCAGACTATTTCGCCGCCTTCTCCAACGCTTCAAGCACGGTGCCCGGCGTGAGCAACGTCGGCAGCACAAACGGCGGCGACGTGCCGTCCTTCGGATAAATCAAAACCAGCGGCACACCCGCGCGCTCGTGACGCTTCAGCTCCGCGGCAATCTCCGGCGGGCTCTGCGTGTTATCGGCGAGCAAGGCGACAGCGTTGACCTCTTTCAACTTCGCGCGCACGGAGGAAACCTCGATGCTCGTCCGTTTATTCGCTTTGCAAGTGAGACACCAATCGGCCGTGAAATCCACCAACACCACGCGTTTCTCGGCGCGCGCCTGCGCCACCGCCGCCGTGCTCCACGGCTTCCACGGAATCTCGTCGCGACCCGTGAGTTGCGTGTAGCTGTAACCGCAGCCGACCGCGAACAGCAGCAGACAGACGACCTTCGCCAGACCGCGCCGGGCCGTGCCACGTTGAACAAACTCGCCCCACACCCACGCCGCCAACGCGACGAACGTGACGAAAATGCCGAGCCACAATGTGCCGCGCTTCCCGAAGTGCGACGCTGTGACCGACAGAATCCAGAACACCGTCGCGAGCATCGGGAAACCCATCGCGACTTTGAACCGCTCCATCCACGCGCCCGGTTTGGGCAAGAATTTCAGCCAGTCCGGCTGAAAGCTAAGTACGAGATACGGCGAAGCGAGACCAAGTCCGATGGCGAGAAACATCCACACCACAATCAGCGGCGGTTGACTGAAAGCAAACCCGAGCGCCTCGGCGAGAATCGGCGCGGTGCACGGCGTGGCCAACGCGGTGGCGAGAATGCCGTTGAAGAACGCGCCGGAGATTCCCTGCCGCGACGCCAACTCGCTCGCCGCCGTCATCGTCGAACCGCCGAGCATGACCTCGAACACGCCGAACAGGTTCAGCGTCACCAACGTCATGATCACCAGCAGCACGAGAAGATAATGCGGATCAGCGAACTGCATCCCCCACGTCGCCGCGCCGCCCGCGCGCTGCACACCGATCACCACGCCCGCGAGAATTAGAAACGAGAAGAGGACACCCATCGTGTACGCCACGCCGAGCTTGCGCACCGCGCCCGTCTCGCCTTTGCCCTGCTGAACGAAACCGAGGATCTTCAGTGCAATCACCGGCAACACACACGGCATTACGTTCAGGATGAGGCCGCCGAGAAAAGCGAACAGCAGCATCTGGATGAGCAGTGAACCCGCGACGGGCGGGGCTGCGGACGGCTTCTCCGCGATTTCCACCAACGCTTCATTGGCCGCGATGAATTGCTCTTTGTCGTGTTCGACGATGAGACCCTCAATCTGCGTCGGCCACGTGGCTCCAGTCTTTTTCACGAACTTGCGCAGAAGCACTTTGCCGTCAGCCGCGCTCGCCTCGGTCTTCGCTTCGACCGACCAACCGTCGCCAAGCTGTGGGAAAAAATCGAACTGGCGGGCTGATTCTTTGGCGGCGAACTCGATCAGCAGCGGACGCTTATCGCCCGCGGCGGGACCATCCCACGCGGCGGTGTAATTAATGCGTGCGCCGGGCAATTTCTTGCGCGCCGCTTCAATCGCGGCGGCGTCTTGCGACGGCTTTGTCTCCGCGCCGACGACGAGCGACGCGCTCACTTCGGCGTCACCGAGCACGCACAACTCCTCGCATTCGAGCCAACTCACCTTCGCTTTGAGAATGAGCGGGCCGGGCTTCAAATCGGCCGCCAACGTCAGTGGCACGAGCAGCAGCGCTTCGCCGTGATATCCGTATGTGTAGATTTCCTGCGCGAACATCTTCTCCGGCACCGGCCATTGAATAGTGCCGGCGGTCACGCCCGCAGGCAGCGTCCATTTAATTTTCGTCGGGTCGCCCGACTCGCCGGGGTTTCGCCAGTAGGTGTGCCAACCGCGCGGCATCTGCAATCGCACGGCGGCGGTGATGGTCGTACCGGCGCGCGCTTGCTCGTTATCGAGCAGCAGGCTCACTTTGGTCTTGCCCGGAATGAGTTGACCGAAGGCGGATGAAACCGCGAGCAGGAATGGCAGGAGCAGAGTTAACAAGCGCTTCACGCCGCCAATATGCCAGAAGCAGCGGTGCGGTTGGAACGATTTTTCGGCAGGTTTGCCAAACAGCCGACCGCTGCGCTAACGTCCGGTGTGCTTCAGGAGACTCCAACCCGTTTTGACTGGCTGCGCACTGGCGCGGCGGGACTGGCTGCGATGCTTGAAGCCATCCGCGCCGCACGTCAATCGGTGCGGTTGGAAATGTACATCTTCCGCGCCGGCACGCCGGGCGACGCTTTCCGTGACGCATTGACCGAAGCGCGTGCTCGCGGTGTCTGCGTGCAAGTGCTGCTCGATGCGTGGGGTTCGCACGAATTGCCCGAGGATTACTGGGCGCCGCTCACACGCGCCGGAGGCGAGTTCCGTTCGTTCAATCCGCTGATGCTCGAGCACGCGATTTTTCGCGATCATCGCAAACTACTCGTGTGCGACGAGACAACCGCGTTCGTCGGCGGATTCAACATCAGCGCGGAATACGACGGGGACGGCGTGGCGAACGGGTGGCGTGACCTCGGACTGCGCGCGACCGGGCCACTCGCCGCGATACTGGCGAAAACCTTCGACACAATGTTCGCGCGCGCTGACCACGAGCATCCGCGTCTCGCGCGTTGGTGGAGGCAACGCACGCGCGACGAGACTGTCCATTCGTCCGAAGCTACGATTCTATCCGAAGCTCCCGGCCCGCGGCACAACCCGATTATCAACACGTTGCTCAACGACCTCGCGCACGCGCGACAAGTGGACATCGCTACCGCTTATTTCCTGCCCACGTGGCGACTCGCCCGCGCGCTGGCCCGCGTGGCGCGTGCAGGCGGACGTGTTCGTCTCCTTCTACCGGGCAAGACCGATGTCGCCGTAAGCCAACTCGCCGGCCGCGCTTTCTACTCGCTGTTGCTCCGCTCGGGCGTGGAGATTCACGAATATCAACCGCAGATTCTCCACACGAAACTCATCGTGGTGGACCGCATCGCGTACGCCGGATCGGCGAACCTCGATCAACGCGGTCTGCGCATCAACTACGAGTTGCTGCTGCGCCTGCCGCACGCCGCGCTCGCGGCCGAGGCGCGTGAAATCTTCGAGGAGATGCTCCCTCACAGCCGCGCCGTGCGGCTCGAAGCGTGGCGGCGCGAATGGACTTTCTGGGAACGAATCAAATCGTATTGGGCGCGTTTCCTTCTCTCGCGGCTCGACACTTACCTCGCGCGACGTCAGTTGCGCCAACTGCGTTGAACGGAGAAGAATCGTGGGCCGAGGCCGCCATTGACGCTCGTCCCGCACGGCGATAGCTTCGCATTGGAATGATTGCAGGAACGGGAATCAAATCAGCGGTCGCGACGACGCCAAGTTTTCGCGTGGGCGATGAGCGTCTCGTGAAGCTCACCGCCAACGCCGCGCGCAAAGTCACCGCGCTGCTCACCAAGCAGGGCCGGCCCGCCGGCGTGCTGCGCGTGGCAGTGATCGGCGGCGGCTGCTCCGGTCTGCAATACAAGATGGATTTGCAGGACAGCCCGGCGGCGCGCGATTTCCTCGTCGAAAGCGCCGGCGTTCGCGTGGTGGTGGATCCGAAAAGCGCGCTTTACGTGACCGGCAGCGAGCTCGACTACGTGGAGGCGCTGACCGACGGCGGTTTCAAAGTGAAGAACCCGAACGCCGCCACGAGTTGCTCCTGCGGCGAGAGCTTCAGCGCGTGAGCGTGGTTCCGGACCACTTCGCCCTGTTCGACGAACCTCGCAGGCCGTGGCTGGACGCCGAGGTGCTCAAGACCAAGTTTCTCACCCTCTCGTCCACGACGCATCCCGACCGTTTCCACAACGCGAGCGATACGGAGAAACAGGCCGCGAACACCCGTTTCCAATCACTCAACGCCGCTTACAATTGTCTGCGCGAACCGAAAGAGCGCCTCCAACATCTACTCACGCTCGAGCGCGGCGCCAAGCCCGCCGAGGTTCACGCTATTCTGCCCGGCACGGCTGATTTATTTCTCGAGATCGGCCAACTCTGTCGCAGCGTGGACACCTTTCTCGCCGAGAAAGACCGCGCCTCTTCGTCCTTGCTGAAAGCTCAACTTTTCCAACAGGCCGCCGACTGGAGCGATCGCATCGCTGCGCTTCAGAAAAAGATTGGCGGCCAGCGCGAGGAAGCCGACGTCACGTTACGGGCGATGGACGCCGAGTGGCAGACCGGCGCGCGTCCGCTCGATCGACTCGAACAAATCTTCCACCGCTTGAGTTATCTCACGCGCTGGCAGCAGCAGTTGCAGGAGCGTTTCGTGCGGCTCGCATTGTAAGTGCGGCCTTCGTCGCCTGCCCTTCGGAAAAAAGAGTGGAACGGTCGCGCGGCTCGGCTATAAACGCATCGCTATGATTCTCCGCACCGCAACCGCCGTCCTGTTCGCTTTCGTCTCCATCGCCTTGGCGCAGCCCAAGGAATCCTTCCCGCTCTGGCCGAAGGGCACGCCCGGCGCACTGGGCGCCGATCCGGTGAAGGACATTCCGACGCTCACGCCGTTCTGGCCCGATCCGACGAAAGCCACGGGTGCGGCTGTCGTCATCTGTCCCGGCGGCGGCTACGGCGGATTGGCGCAACACGAGGGCAAGGATTACGCGCTTTTCCTCAATCACCACGGCATCGCGGCTTTCGTGCTCAAGTACCGGCTCGGCTCGGCAGGCTATCGTCACCCCGCCATGCTCAACGACGTGAACCGCGCCATCCGCACCGTGCGCGCGAATTCTACCGATTGGAAGCTCGACCCGAAACGCATCGGAGTGATGGGCAGCTCGGCCGGCGGCCACCTCGCCTCCACGGCGGTCACGCACTTCGACGCCGGCAAGCCCGACGCCGCCGACCCGATCGAGCGCGCCGGTTCACGGCCCGACTTGGGCATCCTCTGCTACCCCGTCATCTCGATGGGAGCGGTGACGCATCAAGGCTCGAAGAACAACCTGCTCGGCAAAGAGCCGTCGGCCGAGCTCGTGAAGCTCCTCTCCAGCGAACTACAGGTGACGAAGGAAACCCCGCCCTGTTTCGTCTGGCACACGTGGGAAGATAAGGGAGTGAAGATCGAGAACGCGCTCGGGTTCGTCTCCGCTCTGCAAGCCAACAACGTGCGGTTCGACTTCCACGTGTACGAAAAGGGCGGGCACGGTCTCGGCCTCGGCCTGCGCGATTTCACGCCGGAGAAGACGGCGCAACTGCACCCGTGGACGAGCGCGCTCGCCGGCTGGCTGAAGGTTCAAGGGTTCGCGAAGTAAGCGGCTCAACTAACGCCCGCGCCGCGATGGCCGCGGGCACCCTCACTCGTAGTTTGCGCTTGCCGCAAGGCGCGAGTCGTGCGAAAAAATCCGTCTGGGTTGCATCCGTAGCTCAATTGGATAGAGCATCTGACTACGGATCAGAAGGTTCATGGTTCAACTCCATGCGGATGCACCACTTCTCCACCTCCACAAAACGCCGATAAACCATTGGTTTTATTGAGCAAAACAGCTTTTTCAAAGTCTGGGCTTTTCGCAAGCCGCTTTTCCACCCTTGTCTCTCAATGTCGCCGAATGCCCCTTGAAGTAGTTCATAAATAGTTTAACTTTTTGCGTCAGATGAAAATCACCCTGATCAAAACAGGCGTACGGGCGGTCGAGCGGTGGCTTCTCGTTTTTTATTCCCCCGCCAAAAAGGGACCGGTGCAGCGCCGGTTCAAATCGCGCGCGGATGCCGAGCGATTTTTCCGTGAACATGAAAAACTGCGCGCTCGCGGACTCCCTCCCGAGATCGCGCAGGCCACCTCGTCGCAGATGGCGGACATCGTGGCCGCGCTTGAATTCAGCCGACGCGAGGGGTTCCGCTTGATGGACGCCGCCGAGGCGTTCGTTAAACAGCGAGATGTTTCCACAGCCTCGCATCCGATGCCGGCCAGCCCGGTGTTGGTTGAGGAGTTCCTCGCGGAGAAACGCAGCGAAGGGTGCCGCCCCGCCACGCTCACCGCCTA